>JAITPZ010000014.1 GCA_031289165.1 Synergistaceae bacterium | reverse complement strand
GCACAAAAATGAAAATGGGGATATAATTATCCGGTGATTGATTCACACCGACGTCGAAGGACGGGAATCCGGTTTTAAGCCGGAGCGGCCCCGCCACTGTGACCGTGACGAAACCGCATTGTGCCACTGAAATTTTCTCGAAAAATTTTGGGAAGGCGCGGGATTAGGATGAACGGGAGTCAGGAGACCGATTCGACGTCAGAAGCCGCGGAGTTTTGCCTGCGAGGGCAGGCGCAGCCGCATCATCGGATCTTAGCAATTCCGAAGGGCACGGGCGCCGCGTCGTTTTCTCGAGATGCAGCGCCTATTTTTCGCCGGAAAGGAGAAGCTTGGGTGAGAGATACGACACGGAATTACAAAAAAGATCCGACCGAAATCGAGAGGCGCAGCTTCGAGATCATCAGGGAGGCGTTGTCCTGCTACGCGATCGACGAACGTCTTATGGACGTCGTAGTCAGGATTGTTCATGCCGCTGGGGATTTCTCCCTCGGAAATCTGATTGAGACTCGAAACGGCGCGCTTGGATTGGTGCGCGAGGCGTTTTCCTCCGGCGGGCAGATATTCTGCGACGTGGAGATGCTGAAGTCCGGCATCTCCCGCAGCGAGTGCGCGCGTCTGGGGCTTGAGCCGGTCTGTTTCATCCACGATGAAAAGACGGCGGAGCGGGCGCAGAGGAATGGAGTAACGAGGGCCATGGCCTCTGTCGACATCGCCGTCGAGCGGGGCACGAGGCTTTTTGCCTTTGGCAACGCGCCGACGGCCCTCTTTCGGCTCCTGGAGTTGAGGGAGATCGGCGCGGATGTCGACTTCGCGGTCGGCATGCCCGTAGGCTTCGTCGGCGCGGCTGACAGCAAGGAGCTTCTCGGGGCGTCCGACATCCCTTCGATATTTCTCAGAGGACCGAGGGGGGGCTCCGGCCTCTGCGCGGCCTGTATAAACGCGCTCCTGCGCATGGTGTGAATTTTTCTCGGGCTACGGAAAAAATTCAGAACCGTGACAGGAGGAGTTTTTAATGAGTTCAGTGAGTTTCATGCGGGTGAAAAGTCTGATTGGGGCGTTGGTAGCGATGTTTGTCCTTTGGGGCGCGCTTGGTGGTAGCGCAATGGCGGAGGAGACCGGGGAGGCGAAGCACGGGATATTGATCGTCGCGTTTGGAAGCAGCGTCCCTGAGGGACAGGAGGCCATTTCGGCGGTCGAGAACGCCGTGAAAAGAGCCTGGCCCGATACTGAGGTACGCGTTGCCTTCACGTCGCGCATCATCATGCGCAAGATAGCGCGCGAGCAGAACAGGGTAATCGACGAGCCGGCGGTCGCCCTGGCTAAAATGGCCTACGAGGGCTTCACCCACGTGGCCGTCCTCTCGACCCACATAATACCAGGGGCGGAGTATCAGGATCTCGAGGCAGTCGTCGACGGCTTCAGGTCGATGCACTCGCGCGGGACGAAAGCGGGGTTCACTTATATCGGGCTCTCCCTGCCCCTTTTGTCGAACGCGAACGACTTCGAGCGGATGGCTAAAACCCTAACGGAGTCATACTCGAACGAAGGGCGTGACGGTGCTGTCATTTTCGTCGGCCACGGCACCCATCACTTCTCGGACGCGGCGTACAGCGCGCTTCAGATGGCGTTATGGCGCGTTTCGCCCAACTTCTTCGTCGGTACGATAGAGGGAATGCCGTCGTATGACGACGTGCTGGCGCAGCTCAGGAAAACGAGGAATAAAAAAGTAACTCTGGTTCCGGCCATGCTCGTCGCGGGCGACCACGCCCAGAACGACATTGGAGGCGGCGAGGACGATTCGTGGAGGAGCATGCTATCGAAGGAGGGCTACGGCGTCACGCCGAAGTTCCAGGGACTCGGTCAGGTTGGGGCGGTTCAAAAGCTGCTGATCGACAAACTCCGCGAGGCCTGGGGTGATCAGGCGCTGTAAATATACGCGGTTTATTCGTGGATTTTGGCTGTTCAGTCAGTCTCGACTTATCAACAATCCGTTTTTGATGAGATCGCCTGAATTGAGGCTGTTTTTCCACAAAGTTATCCACGAATTGGGCATAACTTCGGAGGATGAAGTGTTGCATTTTGTAAAAAAGAGTATACTTATAACAATATTGCTGTTTTCCGTCGTGGGGCCGGGCATCGCCCGGTCCTCCGGCGTGACTGGGTTTATCGAGGTTCAGGACGACATGGGGACGTCCGTTGCGTTTGATGGGCCGGCTCTTCGTATCGTGTCGCTCTACGCCGGGCATACGGAGAATTTGATAGCCATCGGCGCCGGGGATCGTTTGGTCGCCGCGAGCAACGGGGACGACCCGGAGATAACCGGTGCGTTGCCGCGCCTTGGCGTGAAGCCCGGAGTGGAGCAGATCGCCGCATTGAGGCCGGATCTCGTTCTGACGCGGCCGATGAGCGTGCGGGCTCAGGCCGCGCTTTATGAAAGGCTGCGCTCGCTAGGGGTGAAAGTGCTGGCGATCGACCCCCCCGCGTGGGACGAGTTCCCTGCCTACATAGAGTTCCTTTTGAGGCTCGCAGGGGACGAGAACCCGGATCTCATGGCCGGCGAGGCGAGACGTCTGATGGACGCGCCCCAGTCCGGCGACAGACGGGGGGCTGTTCTGATAACAAATGGCAGAAATATGGCGACCTGTACCGGGGATTCGTGGGCGGCGCACATTATGGAGCGCGCCGGATTTTCGAACGCGGCCGAGGGCGCCGCTCCTCTGACCAGCGGCGGAGTGATAGCCGCTTTCGGGGCGGAGCGTCTGCTCGCCGCGGATAAGGATATCGGCGTCGTCCTGCTTCAGCAGGGCGCGATGAATACGGTAAGGGCATCGGATTTCATGGGCGACCCGAGATTCTCCGGCATGCGGGCGGTGCGGGCGGGAAATGTGTTCGATGTTTCCGAGGCCGATATCTCTCGTCCCTCGCTTCTCAGGC
>JAITPZ010000272.1 GCA_031289165.1 Synergistaceae bacterium | reverse complement strand
CCGGCAATACACGATGATTATAACAGACTAAAACGCGTGGCGGAACGCTCTTCGCGCGCGAGGTTCCGCAAACCCGGATCCTTCATATACATATGGAAAAAGTATATATAGTCCCTCATTGCGAATCGGAGAAAAAACGCCTGTGCAGATGGCGAATGACGCAGGGAGGGACCATGCTCTCTATAGAGCCGCCGAACTGGAATATGTCGCGGATCGCGCTGCTCGACAGGTAGGAATATTTCGCATCGGTGACGATAAAGATGGTCTCGACCTCCGGAGCGAGCTGTCGATTCATCAGGGCCATCTGAAATTCGTACTCGAAGTCGGACATGGCGCGCAGCCCCCGGACGATGACCTGCAGATCCTGCTGCCGGAGGTAGTCGACGAGAAGGCCCGTGAAGTGATCCACCCTGATGTTGGGAAAAGCGGAAAACGCATCACGCGCCATCGCGTAGCGCTCCTCAACGCTGAACAGGTAGTGTTTTTGCGGGTTGACAAGGATACTGACCCACAACTCGTCGAAAATGGCGGCCGCGCGTTCGGCGATGTAAATATGTCCGTTGGTGATGGGGTCGAACGATCCGGGATAAACGGCGCGCTTCATAAGATGCCCTCCCTGCGATATTTTTTATAAAACGATTTTTTGAGACGGTTGTTTAAATGGAACCCCGCGGCGAAACGTTGCCGCGTTTCAAAAACGTCAGGGCGCTTCCGCCGTAGGAGCGAACATCCACCAGAGACCAGGTTTCGGGAACGAAAAGATCTTCCTTCGACGCGTGCTCCACGACGAGAATTCCTTCCTGTTTCAACACGCCGATCAGATTTTTTTCCCGAAGGAGAGTCGCTCCCCATCCCTCGTTGTAGGGAGGATCGGCAAACACGACGTCGAATACGCGCTCCCGCCTCGTCAGCCACGAAAGAGCGCGTCGAAGCTCCAGCGACAGGACGACCGCGTCATCGCCCCGCCCGGGGGGCAGCGCGCGTTCAATGTCGGCGGCGCGGGCCTTCAGCACTTCCACCATGACGACGGAAGAGGCCCCGCGTTTCAGCGCCTCGATACCCACCTGCCCGGTTCCCGCAAAGAGGTCGAGGAACGTCCCCCCCTCGGGCGGCGGACACATCGAGCCCAGAATGCTGAACAGCGCCAGAAGGACCCGGCCGGTGGTGGGGCGGACCTCCTTCATCCCGCACAGGCCGACAGGCGGCGCCCGAGGTCCGCGACGGCCAGACGCACCGAGGGCGTCAGGTAGACCTTCGCCGTTCCGTCCAGCTTTATCAGGGTATCGTTGCCGCGCGCGCTCACCTTCAGGTAATAGCGCTGCTCGAACTCGTCGTCGGTGGATATCGTCTCGACGAGCCAGCAGTCGGGCGCACTCAGGTCGGCATCCCGAAAAAGCCTTTTGAACACCCATCGCGCGTCACCCCTGACGCCCGACGCTCCGAACAATTTTTCCAGCTCTTCCCGGGAGGGCGGTCTCCCCGTTTTAACGTGCACTTCGTCACACTCTCCGTTTTTAAAACTCCACGTCCAACGCTCGACGGTGAAGTTTTTCGTTTTCGTCAGGGTCAGCCTCACGATATTCCTGCCCATCGCAAGCCATTTACGCTCGTACTTCGTGGTTATGGCGCGTTTGGCGCCGACCTCATAACTCGCGACGGACAGCGCCTCGTGCCGGCTCAGAGCGTTCCCTGCCTCCAGAGCGTACCATTCCTCGTCCGTGACCAGCTCGAATACGCCGCCAATTTTGAGCACCGCCGCCAGATCGTCGGAGAATTCCCCGGTCGTGACGCGACGACGCGCATGCCGATTTTTCGGCCACGGACAGGGAAAATTCATGCACACCCTATCGAGCGAGGCGTCCACGAAAAGCTCCTTCATCATAAACCGGGCGTCGGTGCAGACGATCCTCAGATTGGACAAATGTCCGGACCTGCGCGCGCATCGCGCGATGCACGACGGGGATACCTCCATCCCGATCAGGAGCGTATCCGGGTGCGCGGCGGCGTACTCCACCGTAAATTCCCCGTTGCCAAAACCGATCTCCAGCTCCGCGCGCGGCAGTCCGTTGGAAAGACGCGCCGGATCGAGCGGCAGTTCCTCCGGAAACAGGATATTACCGTACCCGACTGTCATCGTCGACGCCGCTCCAGCTCAGGTCCTTCGGGCTCAAAAGGTCCATTCGAAGTCCGGAAGCCCCTCGGCCAGGATTCTTTCCTTAACGTCCCGCATGATGAACCGCAGGGCCTCGCGGTTCCTCCCCTCGCAGCGCGTGGTGATGACGGGCTGCGTGTTGGAGGCGCGGATGAGGCCCCACCCCCGAAGAGACCCCTCTCCAGCAGAGTCTTTCTGATTTAGAGTATTTTCGTTCTGGTAGAAAATGCGTATTCCGTCGAGGGTAAGGCCTTTATACTCTCTCAGCGCCTTTTCCCTGATCCGATCGATCACCGCGAATTTTTCGTCGTCCGGACAGGGGATCCGGGCCTCCTCCGTCGCGGGGTAGAGGGGGATCGGCGCCATGAGCCGCGACAGGCTTTTGTTCGTGTTCGAGAGGATCCGCAGCAGACGCGCCGCGGCGTAGAAGGAATCGTCGAATCCGTAGTACTCGTCGGCGAAAAACATGTGCCCGGAGAGTTCCCCGGCGAAGAACGCCCCCACCTCCTTCATCTTCGCCTTGATGACGGAGTGTCCCGATTTCCAGTAGACGACCCTGCCGCCCATGCGCTCGATCTCCTCAGGGAGGGCCATGGAACATTTGGGCTCGACGATGACCTCCGCGCCCGGATGTTTTTGCAAAATTTCACTCCAGTAGAGGGCCCTCAGGCGATCGCCGAATACGACCTCTCCATGCTCGTCCACGACACCCACGCGGTCGGCGTCGCCGTCGAAGGCGAACCCGACGTCCGCCCCGGTTTCGCGAACCTTTCCGATGAGGTCGAGGAGATTTTCGCGCTTTTGGGGATCGGGGTGATGATTGGGAAAACGCCCGTCCGGAACGCCGTAGAGCGAAACGCACTCGCAGCCCAGACCTCCGAGAAAGCGGCAAATCAGCGAACCCGCCGTGCCGTTTCCGCTGTCGCAGACGACCTTAGGCTTGCGCGGTCCCAGTTTAACTTTGGAGAGCAGCATCGAGACGTACCCGTCGGTGATGTCCCTGTACCCGATGACGCCAGGCAGGGCCGCCTTCATAAAATTCTCACCGCCGGCGATCCTTCGGATTTCCTGGATGTCGTCGCCCCACAGCGTCGCTTTGCCGAAGGCGAGCTTCAGCCCGTTCATGTCGGAGGGGTTGTGACTGCCCGTGACCATGACGGCCCCCTCCAGGTTCAGGTGATAAAGGCTCCAGTAGAGGATCGGGGTCGTGACGACGCCGATTTCGACGACGTCGATGCCGGTCGAGGTCACCCCCTGCGCTATGGCCTGCCGGATGCGCCCGGTCGAAAGGCGCACATCGCCGCCCACCGCGATCTTCCTCACGCCCCGCTCCCCAAGCCACGTCCCGAAACTTTTGCCGATGGTCAGGACGACCTCGTCCGTCAGGTCAGCGTCCGCGACGCCGCGTATATCATATTCTCTGAAGATGTTCGGTGAGATATTCATGCTCCGCCTCCGGAAGTGTTTCCTGAGTTTTTTCTTACCGTGTATTATTGCCGCTTACAACCGATCTGAATCCTCTTCGCCATATCGACTGAAGAGATGTATGGCGGCAATGATCTTTTTCAGGAATTTTTCAATCAGAATCAGCTCACCCCTGCCGTACTCCCTGACGACCTTCAGCATGTTCTCTTCGGCGATCTTATGGAGCCCGGCGTGAAAACGGAACACCTTTTCTCCATCCGAAGTGAGGCGGTAACAGATTTCCTTCTGGTTTCCGGGAAGGCGCTCCGTCAGGATGAATCCCTTCTCCTGGAGCTTCGCCGTCAGCTTGGATATCCCGCTTTTCGTCATGCCCATGACCTTCGAAAGGCGCGTCCCGTTCGGGTTCGTTTCCATACCGACGTGATGCAATACATGACACTCGGAGAGCGAGAGAGAACGATTCTTAAGAATGCCCATATTCTCCTCCGCGATATAGTGCCCGATGATTTTTTCCATCGTATTTTCCGCATCGTCAAATATCGTCACAAGCCCGACGATGGAGTCAATGACCTCGCGAACCCTGTCGTCGTCGCGAGAGTCCGTCCACATCACTTCCTCTTCCCGTTTTTTTTCTTTCATCTTTTTCTTCACATCTCCAAAGCGTCGGCCGATTTTTCGCGGAATCAAATGATTTGCGTTTTATTTTATCAGAATTTCATGGCGGCGGCAGGATCTTTAAAATAGTTGACATGGAAACTAAATGGAGTTATTCTCTTTTTAGTTTCCAGAGAAATAAAAATCAAAGGAGTGGTCTTATTATGAAGATCGATTTATCGGTGCCCGTGACCAGGAAAATGGTGGAGGAGATGAAGGCGCTCGTTCCGCAGAACAAAATCCTGTCGGAACTCGACCTGTTCGGGCACCTCGGCACCCACTTCGACATCGTGGAAAAGACTTTCGACATGGCGAACCTCGAACGGCGCGGTCGCGTTTTCGACGTACGGGACGCGGAGGGGGAAGTCGGGGCGGACGACCTGAACCTCTCGGAGTTGCGGGAAGGAGATTTTGCGATGTTCCACACCGGCACGCTCAAAAGGAAGGGCTACGGGACAAAGGACTATCTCACATCCCATCCCGAGCTGTCCTGGGATCTCATCAAACGCCTCGTCCGCTCGAAAGTCTCCATGATCGGCGTCGATACCGCCGGGATTCGCATGATCGCGGAACACCCGAGGGCGGACAGGTATTGCGCCGAAAACGGCGCGTTCGTCGTGGAGAACCTGGACAACCTGGACGTTCTGCTGGAGAAGGCCGGCGGCAACGCGTTCACGGTGTGGACGTATCCCATGAACTTTTCCGGCGCGACCGGCCTCCCCTGCAGGGTGATCGCCCGCGTGGACTGAGGGGAAAAAGGAATACGCGTAAGGGGTATGTGCGCCTTGTGGCGATAATGGACTGGCACAGCCGCTACGTTGTGTGAATATTCTTTCCAGCGGGAGCCATGTGTCGCCGTTTTGAGAACCACGAGTGTCCAAAAATAGAGCCACTCAATCTCCTTTTAAGAGCCAGTCTCCTACAATCCGGTTTGCGTGGGCTGACTCGAAAACTTACCACCTTATTTTCTTCTCTTTTTGGTCTTGACAAGTGGGGCCACCATACCCTGACACTGTAACTGACGGATACAAGAACGGTTACGAAACTGGATTCAACCAAGTAAATTTCGACGATGGCACTCACACACGTGTCGGCTGGGATAGTTATACAGCACCTGTAACCCACCTAATTGCTTCCGCGATTTGAGCCGTCTCCTCAAGTGTGTTATCGTTTCCAAGCGTTATGCGAATAGTCCCGGCGGCGTAACCCGACGGAACGCCTATCGCCCTTATGACGTGCGAAATATCAGTACTTCCGGCGTTACAGGCGGAACCTGTCGATACGTAAATTTTCATCAAATCCAGGCGATGCAAAAGTATTTCGCCATCAGCGCTTCTGATGGAGATATTGACGTTTCCGGGCAAACGTTTCTCACTATGGCCGTTCAGGAGAAAATCAATGCCCTTTTCATGCAGCAAACGCAACAGATTCTTTGCCAACGCCGAGTTGTGTGCCATAGATTCCTCTAAACATCCCACCTTCTTTTCAAGCGCCGCCGCCATACCGACAATGTACGCCACGTTCTCCGTACCGGCTCGCTGGCCGCTCTCCTGCGCTCCGCCAGACATATAGGAGAAAAGCGCTACTCCTTTTCGTTTATATAGAAACCCTATTCCTTTAGGCCCGTTGAATTTATGAGCCGATGCCGACAACATATCCACTCCAAGTTCGGCTACGTTCACCGGAATATGTCCCACAGCCTGCACTGCGTCTGTATGAAACAAAACACCGTGAGTATGCGCCTTTTCCGCAAGTTTTTGTATTTTTTCAATGGTTCCGATTTCATTATTGGCAAGCATAACCGATGCCAGAACCGTACAGTCACGAATGGCTTCTTCCAATACATTAGCTGAAACAAAACCTTCTCTGTCGGTTTGGAGATACGTAACATCTACCCCAACCGCCTCTTTAAGGAAATAACAGGAGTGCAGAACGGCATGGTGTTCAATTCGCGAAGTAATAAGGTGTTTTTTTTCGGACTGAGAAGCAAATATAGCGCCCTTGATTGCCCAGTTATCGCTCTCCGTCCCGCCGGATGTGAAAAATATTTCCTCCGGCAACGCCCCGATACACGACGCGATCTTTTCTCTCGCCTCTTTCAAAGCCTTTTTCCCAGTTCTGGCGAATGAATAGGCGTTTGATGGATTACCGTACTCTTCGCACAAAAAGGGAAGCATAGCATCGAGCACATCCATGTCCAATCTTGTCGTGGCGGCATTATCGGCGTAAATCATCGTTTTTTCCTGTTTCATGATTAGAACAGCGTGCAACCTTGCATTTTGAAATCCTCCACCTTTGCCAGCAAATCTTCAGTGGCTACATCTAGGTATCCGGCGAGGCAACCCAGACAGTAGAACTGCTTAATTTCTTGCCCAAGCAATTTTTTATTCAATCCTATTTCATCCTTAGAGAGTTGAGTTTTACCACATACACCGCAATTTACACTACTTGTCCACTTCGCCATCGTTCAACTCGTTTACCGTTAATTTCGGTAT
>JAITPZ010000226.1 GCA_031289165.1 Synergistaceae bacterium | reverse complement strand
GCCCGAATCACGAAGCCCGAAGCCCGAAGCCCGAAGCCCGAAGCCCGAAGCCCGAAGCCCGAAGAATTATAATCGATCCAGTCTGCGTGTCAAGGGGAGTTTGTCGGATTAGATTTTCGTTTGTCGAGTTCTTCAATAAATTTTTCATGTACCCGCTCCCCCCTCAGGAATTTACGTAACAGCTTTATTATTCTATCACTGTTGCGCGGCGACTGGAATACCGTCTCGAAACGCGACAAATAACCTGACATTCCGCGCTCCGGCACACTCCTCCATTTCCCCTGTCCGCAGGGTAACATCATGCGTATCCACTACTCGCACCACTTTGACTGATTATCGGCGCCAAAACAATAAAGCTGGTCAGTTGTTCGCCCGTCTCAAACGGTTGGGATCAAATATCTCCGTTCGAAATCTACTCGACGTAACGAATCCCACTTCGGGAACACTTTGCAGCACATCCTTCTCAGGCAGTACTTTTTTCGGCTCTTCCTGGATTTGCGTTCAGGGCTGTCATGGCTGTGTTCATATATCTATTTTGAACGGAGTGTCATGCAGGGCATAGATTCTTAACTTCAAATATTCCTTATACCGAAATCCATACGCTCGTCTCTGTAATACTCGGATCTTTGTATTCGTTCCCTCCAGTGAGCCAGTCGTTATATGACTCTCATGGTAGTTCAGGCAATTTTGTCAGCGCGTCGCCCCGGATATCCAGTTGTCGGGGCTCAAGCCCCGTAACTGCTGAAGTTTTGTTTCCTGATTGACCCCTTACTTCAACTCCTGGCTACTATCACAGTCTGGGAGCCGGTGGGCTTTTGTCCCTTTTACAGTCGCTTCTTTCGTCCGTTGTTTCATACTTTCGCCACCGTGAATCCTCCTGCTTTTTCGGGGTATAACATCGAGGCGGGCTGAAAGTAACCGCCAGAAGGGAAGTCCTCGCTCCCGTGTTTGACGGCAAATCGTTGAGTGGCTCTGAACGCGTACAAATAAAGCGGGCCTCCCGCAGAAGAATCGAATCCGGGACGGCCCGCTCAGGCATTTTCAGTTTGGCGTCGATTTGGGACGTCGAGAGTTCCCTTTCACCGCGTTTTTCGATCCAAAGCTCTGGCAGTGGGCGATGCCCTCCGGCGTCACGGAGGAATTGCCGTAGATTTTGCGGTCCAGGCCCACCGGACAGACTTTGGTGCAGACGCCGCAGGGATAGCGCAGTTCATCTTTCAGGCGCTGGTGGTACAGCGCGCACCTGTTCTTATCCATGTCCGCTATCGGGGCGTCCGGGTTTTCGGTGAACGCGCTCACCGGGCAGTTTTTTTTGCAAAGGCCGCAGTTGATGCAGAGATCTTTTTTGACGACCCTGTCCGGCGCGAGGTCCGCGTCCGTTATCACCGAGACCAGCCGAACGCGCGGGCCGTACTCGGGGGTCAGGAGCGTGTGGTTAAACCCGATCGTCCCCAGGCCCGCGTATTTTCCCGCCAGAACGTGCGAGAAGGCGGCCTCCGGCTTTTCGACCAGCACCGAGATGTCGCCGTAACCGTCGCGGGGAAAGTAGAAGGCTCTGCAGCCCAGCGTGTTGAGAAAATTCGCGATTCGGCAGGCGGCCTCGTCCAGAATTCGGTTCGTCGTGTTGTAGAGTTCGGAGTAGACGACCGACGGCGTGGTTTCGAGCATCGGCAGAAAAATCTGTGTGCCCATGACGATCACCGTCCTGCTCCACGGCCAGATGCTCGTCGGGAAAAAGGCCCGGTCCGTCTCGCCGTACTTCTCCCAGCGCCCCACGCCCGCAACGCCCAGAAGGTTCATCCCGAGCTTCCCGGCCTCACGCCCGATCTTTCGTTTGAGCTTCGCCTTATCCGGCATGGATCCGAGCGCCAGCCTCATTGCGTCTCGCCGTACATTGTTACCACACGGGCAGATAGGAACCCTCGAAGTAATCGTGGTAAACCTGCTTCACTTCGTCCGTCTGGTACGCCCTGACGACCTTTTTGAAAACTTCTTTGTCGGCGTCCTGCGTCCTGGCGGCGATCAGGTTGACGTAGCTGTTGTCCTTATAGAAGCGCAGGTCGTCATAAAAAATGGAGTCCTTCGCCGGACTCAGGCCGAAGTCTATGGCGTAGTTGCCGTTGATGACGCCCGCCGCGACATCGTCCAGTATCGAGGCGACCTGCGCGGCGTCGACCGTCACAAATTCGAGTTTGAGCGGGTTCTCGACGATGTCCGTCACGTCCGGCGTCAACCCGGCTTCAGGCCTCAGTTTAAGCAGGCCCGCCCCCTGCAAAACCGTCAACGAGCGTCCCTGGTTGATGACCTCGTTGGGGAAAGCGATTTTATCGCCCTCTTTCAACTCCTTAATGCTCTTGATTTTTTTGGAATACAGGCACATAGCGGAAAGAAACGTCTCCGCGATAGGCGTGATCCTGTAGCCCTTGTTTTTGATCTCGTTGTTCAGGAACGCGTGATGCTGAAAAGCGTTCAGGTCCAGCTCCCCCGCATCCAACGCCGCGTTTGGCGTCATGTAGTCGGCGAAGTTGATCAGCTCGATATCGATGCCCTCCGCGGCCAGCGTTTTGATGACCGGCGCCCATATCGCCTCGTAGCTCTCCCCGACGATGCCGATCTTGAGCTTCACCCGTTCCGCGGCCTCGACGCCGGAGGCGAAAAGCCCCGCCACAAGAACCGCGACAAACAGCGCCACAAATACCTTCCTCGTTTTCATTTCCATTTCCTCCATTTTCAAATTTAAAAAAAGGGTCTCGGGGGGGCCAGCGAGCCCCAAGGGCAAGCGGACTCCGCCCCCCTGAGCTTCAATCAATCCCACACGGGCAGCAGGGAACCCTGGAACTTACCCGCCAGCACCTGTTTCACCTCGTCCGAGTGGAACGCCTTCACCACCCGCTTATAAACCTCGCTGTCCTTATCCGCCGTCCTCGCGGCCACGATGTTGACGTAGCCCTTATCCTTGTAGAAACTCAGGTCGTCGTAGAAGATGGCGTCCTTCGCGGGGCTCAATCCGAAATCGATCGCGTAGCCGCCGTTGATGACGCCTGCCGCCACATCCGGGAGCAGAGAGGGAACCTGCGCGGCATCGACCGGAACGAACTCGATCCCGATCAGATTCTCGACGATGTCCGTCGTCTCCGGCGTGTTGCCTTTAGCGGGGTCCACCTTTATGAGCCCCGCGCCCTGAATGACCAGAAGCGCCCGCCCCGTGTTGATGACGTCGTTGGGGATCGCGATTTTGTCGCCTTTCTTCAGCTCCTTCAGGTTTTTGATTTTTTTGGAGTACACGGACATCGAGGAAAGAAAGTTGTCGGCGATCGCCGTGATTTTGTAGCCCTTGGTTTTGACCTCGTTGTTCAGATAGTTATAGTGCTGGAACGTGTTCAGGTCGATTTCGCCCGCGTCCAGCGCCGCGTTGGGAAGCGTGTAGTCGGAGAAGCTGACCAGTTCGAGGTCGATCCCCTCGGCCGCCAGCTCCTTTATCGCCGGTCCCCATATGTCCTGATAAATTTCGCCGGTGACGCCGACCTTGACCTTCGTTCGCTCCGCCGCCGACGCGGCATCGGCGGAAAAGCCCGCCACCATCGTCAAAACAAGAAACGCTGTCAGTATCCTCTTCATAACGATTTCTCCTTTGTCAAATTTAAATTTTTCGCTGAAGAATCAGGGGGGTCTCGGGGGGGGCAGCGCTTTGCGGATTGAAACCGCTGTATTTACGCTGTTACTTTGCCCAGAGGCTTGTATTGCCGAAATGTTTGTCCAGTCCGTCGCTGAACCACCTGCCATTCAGGACTTTGGAGATGATCTCCTTTCTGGCGTCCGGAGAAACGCTGTCGTCCGCTTCCAGGTCGTGCAACAGTTCCTCATACGTGGTGCGCCGAAACGACTGAGTGATGATAGTCCTGCTTTTGTCCGCGTTCAGGAGAAGCTGCGTCGGTCCGGAATGTGTCGATTCCCACGCGCTCCATTCAGGCAGTCCTACGCCGTTCGGATTGCCGGTGCGGAGGAAGTTGGCGAGATAGCGCTGAAAATTTTTTGTCAGGCCGCGCGCTCCATCGTTCTCGAAAGCCTGCGGATACGTTGCTCTGAGGCCGATGGCTTCGTCCGTCAGAAATGGGCGGAAGATGCCATGCGCGGCGCCGGACAGTACGGCGAACTCTTCCCCTACGATCTCTTTGTCCGTGCCCCACAGAATATCCACGGTATAGATCGGCGCTTTGTAGTGTTCAAAAATAGTTTTAGCGGATTCCTCGGCGTTAAAATATTCGTAGAATCTGCTGCCGTGCCTCACCGCGAATACGAACTTCCCGCGCGTTTCAGGATCGGACAATGCCCTTTTATCATTTACGGCCTGGGCAAAAAAGGGATCGCTCGCCGCGAACGGAGAAAATTCCGTCGCGCTCGCCAGCAGGACGACAGGCACGGAATTATACTTGTCCGTGCCGAAGCCCTCTTTGGGAAGCACTTCGCCGTCCCTGAAAAGATGTGGAAATCCCGAAAGCCGGATCATGGCGTTGCCAACCAGCGCGGCCAGTCTGTCGGCCGAAAGCCCGTAAAGGTACGCGCGCACGCCGGGGTCGTCCTTTAGAAGCCATAGAGCGGCTTCGTCCTCTGATTTGGCCTTGCCGTCCTCGACCGCCAGCTTCGCGACGTATTTCGCGATGACCTTGCGGCTCTGTTCAGGATCGGCAAGGGTGAGCCCCCCGCTGAAAGAAAACGCTTTCTGGAATTTTCCCTTAAATAAGGGAGAGATGAGGAACGCCATCACGTCCCTGCCCCCGGCGGAGTATCCGGATACTGTGATGTTGTAGGGATCACCTCCGAACGCGGAAATATTTTCCTTTATCCAGTCGAGGGCAAACGCGATATCGAGCAGCGAGTAGTTGCCGGAATCCTCCAGCGAATTGCCGGTCCTCAACGCGGGCAAATTGTTGAAACCAAGAAGCCCGAGCCGAATCTGCAGGGGAACGATTATGGAGTTGGTGTTCGCCGCCAGTTTCGCGGCGGGAAGTTCCGCGCTCGATCCGGTCTGGTTGTTTCCCCCGTGGATATAAACGAGCACGGGCAGGTCTATCGCATCTGTGTTCGGACGGAAGATATTGAGGTTCAGATTGTCTTCCGAACCCTTCACGCCTTCGGCCGTCAGTTGAATTCCGAGATTGCCCTGCTTCGAGGCGTCCTTAACCCCTTCCCAGGGGTCCGATCTTCGAGGGGCCTTCCACCTCAGTTCCCCGATGGGTGGCTTTGCGTAGGGAACACCTCTCCATATGAGCGCGTTTTCCTCCGAGACGCCCCTGACGGCGCCGTATACCGTCTCCTGCACAAGTCCTTTTTTGTAAACGCCGACAGTGGCGTCGCTGGTGGAAACGAACGCGACGACCAAAAGCAGGGTGACGAGAAAAACGGAAAAGCATCGAAGGAATGAGGCTTTCAGGGACTCATGTCCTCGTTTGTTCAATGGGTTCAGGGCCCACGATCCTGGCGGGATTTGGGGCAGCGCCCCAAACCGTGTTTTTTCTTCCTTAGTTTTCATTATTTTTCCTCCAATTACTGATGACTATGTGTTTTAGCGATAAAGTTTCCGAAAACCTGAATGACGTTCACGATCAGCACGAGCGTCAGGACCGTTACGTAGGTGACGTCGAGCTGGTTCCTCTGGTGCCCGTAGCGTATCGCGAAGTCGCCGAGGCCCCCCGCCCCGACCGCGCCCGCCATTGCGCTCAGGCCGATCAGGTTTATCGCCGTGATTGTCGTCCCGCGCGTTATGGCTCCCACGCTCTCTTTAAGGTAGACGCGGAAAACGATCTCCAGCGGGCCGGAACCCATGGACTGGGCCGCCTCTACGACGCCGCGGTCGACCTCCGCCAGCGCCGCCTCGATCTGACGCGTAAAGAAGGGTACGGTGCCGAACACCAGCGGGACAATAGCCCCCCTGACCCCGATGGCGGAGCCCACGATCCACCGGGTCAGGGGAATCAGCCCGGCGAGCAGGATAATAAAGGGGATCGAGCGGAAAAAGTTCACCAGTTTGTCGAGGGTGTGATAAACCACCGAGCGCTCCATAACGCCGCCCTTTTTCGTCACGGTGACGATAACCCCCAGGGCAAGCCCCAGGACGAAAGCGATGCCTCCCGCTATGCCCACCATGGTCAGAGTCTCCTCGATAGACCTGAAGAACACGGGCCATTTGGATGTTACGTTGGGAATGAGGAGGTCGAGGTAATCGAGAAATTTACGCAGCGCCTCTTGCATCCGAAATCACCTCCACTCCGACGTTTTTATTTTTCAGCCACGCGATAGCGCCGTCGATGTCCTCGCCCCTGCCGCTGACTATGAGGATAAGCCCGCCGATCGGCGCGTCGCCAAGAAACTCGATGTCTCCGAAAATAATGTTCGCGTTGATGTTGAACTGCCTGGAGATCGTCGAGACCAAAGCCTCGGACACGTTCTTTTCGAGGTACTTCAGCCTGACGATGCACTCTCCGGGCCGAAGCCGCGTTATGGGTGAATCGGAGGCGATGAGCGCGTGAATTTTGGAGAGGTTCGACGTCGTGTCGATGAAATCGCGCGTGATCTGCCGCTTTGGATCCGCGAACACCGAGAACACGTCGCCCTCCTCCACGATGCAGCCGTTTTCCATCACCGCGACCCGGTCGCATATTTCCTTCACCACCTGCATCTCGTGCGTGATGACGACGATGGTGATTCCCAGCTTTACGTTGAGATCCTTCAAAAGCCTCAGTATGGAAAGCGTCGTCTGGGGGTCGAGAGAGCTGGTCGCCTCGTCGCAGAGCAGAATCCCGGGGTCGTTGGCCAGCGCCCTGGCGATGGCCACGCGCTGTTTCTGACCGCCGCTGAGCTGAGAGGGATACGCGCGTTCCTTGTCCTCCAGACCCACGAGGTTCAGGAGTTCCCGCGTCCTGTCCGCGATCCGCTTCCTGCTCAGGCCGCTGTACTTCAGGGGATAAGCGATGTTCTGCGCCACCGTGCGCGAGGCGAAAAGATTGAACTGCTGAAAGATCATCCCGATCTTTTTCCTGGTCCTGCGCAACTCCCGTTCCGGAAGTCCGGTAAGCTCCACCCCGTCCACAACGACCTTCCCGGTCGTCGGACGCTCCAGCAGGTTGATGCACCGCACGAGGGTCGATTTCCCCGCCCCGGAGAAACCGATGATTCCGTAAACCTCCCCACGCTCGATTTTTAAATTGACATCCCTGACCGCCTCGATGGAGCTTTCTTCCGTATCGAAGGACTTGCCGACATTTTCCAGTTCGATCATCTTTCGTCATCCTCAGGGTAAAAAACTGTCGAAATTTGCCCGCGCTAAAAGCGGAAAAGTAAAAAGCAAAAAAAATGGAAGCCCCCCATGAGGCTTCCGAGACTGCCCGTACTTCTGTGAAGTTGCGCCGCCATCAGCAAATCAAAAACTCAGGCGCACGACATCGCATGATACAGGCGTCTCGGAACCGCGTCATTCGCATACTCCTACACATGCACATCGTCCCAAATCGCCTCATTCACGCAACCTCCCTTCGGATTGAAAGCTAATACATATATCATTTATATGTATTATTATTCATAAGCAATATAGCATCATTTTCTCCAATGTCAACAGGCCGCCGGGCGGCGATATTCCGATGTAGAATATCGTATAGTTTTGTGAATACATACAATTTTGAATTAAGGGAGTGTGTGACATCTTGAGCAGTGACGTGGAAAAGAACTCGAAAAAGGGACTGATGACCCGACTGACGCACAGCGGGGGAAACGAGGCGGCAAAAAGGACGGCTCAGTCCGTCTCCGTTCCGAAGGTAGTTCCCATCTATATGAGCAGCGTTTTCAGCTTCGACGACGTCCCGTCGCTCGACGGCGTTTACGACGGAACGCAGAAGGGTTACGTGTACTCCCGCATGGCGAATCCCAATTATGATGCGCTGAACGAGGTGCTCACCCAGGCGGAGGGATGCGACGGGGCCGTCTCGTTCGGTTCCGGCATGGCGGCCATCGTCACCGCCTTTCTGGCGAACGTCTCGGCGGGCGACCACATCGTCGCCTCTCCCGTCCTGTACGGCGGCGTCTACGACTACCTGAAAAACGAAGCGCCCCGCTTCGGCATCGAGGCCGATTTCGTCGATTTCGAAAACGACGACCTCGAAAGGCACATGAAGCCGAACACGAAGGTCGTCTACACGGAGACCATCACCAACCCCCTCATGGAGGTTCCGGACCTCCGAAAGGCCGCCGAAACGGCTCACAGGCACGGCGCGAAGCTGATCGTGGACAACACCTTCGCCACTCCGGTCATCTGCCGTCCCCTGGAGTTCGGGGCGGACATCGTCGTCTACAGCGCCACGAAGTATCTGGGAGGTCACAGCGACCTCACCTGCGGCGTCGTGCTGTCCGGCGCAGAGAACATCTCGCGCGTTCAAAAGCTCGCCACGCTGTACGGCGGCATTCCCGGCCCCTTCGACGCCTGGCTTCTGACGCGCAGCCTCCGCACGCTCGAGCTTCGGGTGCGCCAGCACAGCGACAACGCGCAAAAGCTGGCGGAGTACTTCGAGAAGCACCCGAAGGTGGAAAAGGTGTACTACCCCGGCCTTCCCTCCTCCCCCAGCCACGCCGTCGCCGCCGGACAGTTCGACGGCGGTCTGTTCGGCGGAATGCTCTCCGCGGACATCGTCGGAGGAGAAGGGGGCGCCTCGCGCTTCATCGCGGCCTGCGAAAGCGTGAAGTTTGTGCCCAGCCTGGCCGGCGTGACGACCTCCATATCCTACCCGGCAAAGACGTCCCACAGGGCGTACACGCGGGAGGAAATGGACCGGTGCGGCATATCCATGGGACAACTGCGCTTTTCAGCGGGGCTCGAGCGCATCGAGGACGTGATCGCGGAGTTCGACAGGGCCTTCGCCAGCGTCTGAACGCACGTCGAGCATCGGAGAGGCGACACCCCTCCATGCGCGCCCCTTCAGGAATTGAAGGCTTGACATGATGCTTTGAAAAAACCATACTCTGAATCATATAATTTTCGCGTATATTCGTGTAAACGCTTTATTTCTACGAGATTTCAGAAGGGAGTTGTTATTTTTATGAAAGCCACAATGCGCGCGTTTCTTTTTCTTTCAATGGCGGGCGTTCTCGCGGCGCTGATCGCCGGATCGGCGTTTGCCGCGGCCGCGCCAAACATTACGGAGCCGTCGGGAGGGCTGTGGGTCGGGCGGATCGCTCCCAAGCACAGGCTGACGATCACGCAGTCGAACACGGTCAACGGGGACCGCGTCAGCGTGTTCGCCGGGCAGGGCGTCGATGTCGCGGCCTCGCTTCAGCCGTCGTGGACCGTAAACGTGAATCTCCGGGGTCACTTCGCGAAGGCGAGCGCGGCCGGGTTCGCGCTCAGGCCGACGACGACGGACAGGCCCGTATTCACGGCCTCGGAGATCGAGGCGGCGCAGGGCGTACACGCGACCGTCTACCTCCAGCAGGAGGGCATTTTCATCGACATGATCGAGGGAGGGAAGCGCATGGGGGATGCGCTGCCGCTCACGCCGAAGCTTCCCATGCCGGCGGCGTCGTACAGGCTGGGGAATATGAAGACCGAGCTGCCCACAACGAGCAACATCAACACCGACCTCCAGGCGAACGACTGGAACGAGGACGGGTTCTCGGACTACATGCTGACGTACCTGTACCTCGACGGCTCTTTGAAGGTCGCCGTCGCCTACATCGACGGGAAATCGCTCTACGAGGCGTTCACGAAGAACGACGCGTCCCTCATAAAGACGAGCCTCGTCGACTATTCGACGATGGTGACGGGGAACGGTTTTTACGATTACGACAGGGGGGTCATTCCGGCGGCGAGCGCGCGCTCGGCGGTCGGGGACCTCGACGGGGCGGCGGACGGGCGGAGCGAATTCGTCCTGCACCACACCACGGAACTCACGTCTTACTCTGAGCGGCAGATATATTACGGGGTGGTCGGCCTCGGGACCGGCCCCGGCAACGTCCTGCTCGCGTGGAAGATAACGCCGGTCGCCGACGCGGAGCCGGGCGTGAGGTTCGACAAAATTCCGGTGGACATGAACAGCCTGGGCGAGGGCGGCAACTACTACAACACGGCCGAGCTTGGGAGCGACAGCGTCGGCGTCGCGGTCGGCGACGTCGACGGGGACGGGAGAGCCGAAATATGCGCCCTGCACTACCGGTCGAATCGTTTTTTTTTACTGGACATGAAGGGCGACGTCAATGTTGTAACCAACAGCTTTCTGTACCTTTTCAAGTGGCAAAACGGCGGGATGAAGTGCTCGAATCCCACGGCCCTGCCGACGCTCGATGATTTGGATCAATACAGGCAAGCATTTGGCGACGTTCCCATAGGCGACAATATGGACGCGGCTGTGCTGTACGGCGGCAGCGGCGTCTTCGGCGGGCAAGACCGCTACCGCCACAGCAGCTTGAGAGTTTATAGTACGCTAACTTTCCCCGGTATGCCACAGGTGAATTACGACTACGACCGCTCCGGATCTCCCATCGACGCGGTCACGGCCGATCTGGACGGCGACGGGAGGGACGAATTGGCCTGGACGCACACGAGAGTGATTAATAATGCAGATTACATGAACCCGGATAATTCTAAATTTATGGGAACTAAGGTTTTTCTGACGGTGCATAAATGGCCGGCGGGAGATACGCCGAGAGACCTCGGCTCGTACACGGACCACGAGCTCTGGTATCCGGAGCGCACGGGGGGGGACCGCCATAGTGGGCCGCGTCATTTCAGGAATTTTTCGATGACGGCCGGCGCGTTCAATTATCCGTCCGGGGAAGGGGCGGGGCCCGATCAGCGGCAGATCGCGTTCATGAACGGCAACTGGAGCGTCTGGAGCTGGAACAACAGGAACCTGACGAAGCTCGGCGAGAGGACGGGGGCCAGCCCGG
>JAITPZ010000186.1 GCA_031289165.1 Synergistaceae bacterium | reverse complement strand
GCCTGATATGCAGAAATAAAGAACCAAAAACAAAGGGCCTTCCCGTATGGGGAGGCCCTTTTTTGAAACTGCCGGAAACCGCATCGCGGCTTTCGGTGGTTTTCGATTACCCCTCCCCTGGTTTCGTCCCGGAAGGGGTATTTTGAAGGCGCGTTTCAACTGTTATAATTGCTTTTGTTTTGTGTTGATTTTCATTTATAAAGGCAGATTGCGCCCGTGGATGCGGCAGAGAATACGCGGCAGGCGAGATTCGGGGGCGGAGCTGAAATCCCGTTGCGCTGAAGGGAAGTGTGGGAATGAAGCTGGACAGAGACGAGGTGCGCGCGATCGCTCTGGAGGGACGACTGTCTCTTACGGACGCGGAACTGGAGGGAGCGGTGCGCTACATCAATAATTTCCTCGATATGGTGGACCGCTTTAAGGAGCTCGACCTGAAGGACGTGGAGCCCTTTGCCTTCGCGGAGTCCGTCGAGTGTCCTCTGCGGGAGGACGTCGTCGACGTGTTCCCCGACAGGGAGGAAATACTGGCCGCGCGGTCCGACGGAACGGAGTCCCTTTTCAGGGTTCCGCGCATTATGGAGGAATAGACGATGCGACTTCACGAATCGGGTGTGCGCGAAATCGCCGCCGGTATACGCGCAAAAAAGTTTTCCGCGCTCGAGGTCTTCGAGGATTGCCTTGCCAGAACCACGGCCTGCGAGGGTAAAATATCCGCGCTGATCACGACGGCGGCCGACGAGGGACGGCAGCAGGCCCGACGGATCGACGAGCGTCTCGCGGGGGGGGAAAACCCGGGGCCGCTGGCGGGGGTTCCCGTCATGCTGAAGGACAACATCTGCACGCGGGGCGTCCGCACCACGGCGGGCAGCCGCATTCTCGGAGACTGGGCGCCGCCTTACGACGCCACGGTGTGGGCGCTGCTCCGGGAGGCGGGGGCCGTTCTTCTGGGCAAGACCAATATGGACGAGTTCGCGATGGGCAACACCTGCGGAACGTCGGCGTTCGGCCCCACGGCGAATCCCTGGGACGTTACGCGGGTTCCGGGCGGAAGCTCCGGCGGCAGCGCGGCCGCGGTCGCGGCGGGGTACGTTCCCTTCGCTCTCGGCAGCGACACCGGCGGCTCCATTCGTCAGCCCGCGTCGTACTGCGGAATCTGCGGACTGAAACCGACCTACGGGATGGTCAGCCGCTACGGCCTGATCGCCTACGGATCCTCGCTCGACCAGATCGGGCCCTTCACTCGCAACGTGGAGGACCTGGCCCTGGTGATGCGGATTCTGGCGCGTCAGGACTCCAAAGACTCCACCAGCACCTGCGGGACGCGGGGGGAGTGCTTCTCGGAACTTCGCGGCGACATTAAGGGAAAACGCGTCGCCCTGGTCCGGGATTTTCGGGATTTCACGCTGGATCCGGGAATCGCGGAGGCCATGAAGAGGACGATCGCCGCGCTGGAGAGCGCCGGCGCCGAGATGGTGGAGGTGTCGCTGCCGACGGTGGGGCGTTACGCGGTGGCCTGTTACTACGCCATCGCCGCCTCGGAGGCCCACACGAACCTGGCGCGTTTCGACGGCGTGCGTTACGGCTACACGGTGAGCTCCTCCGCGGGGCTGAAGGACATGTTCCAGGAGGTGCGGTCCCACGGGTTTGGCGCGGAAGTCAAGTCGCGCATCATCGCGGGAACCTGCCTGACCGAGCCGGTTCGGAGCGAACAATACTACGTCGCGGCGACGCGGGTCCGCAGTCTGATCGCGAAGGAGTTCGCGGAGGCGTTCGAAAACGCGGACTGTATCCTGCAACCCGTCACGCCGTCCCTGGCCCCTGAGATCGGGGAGGTCGATGACGACGCGATGAAAGGTTACGAGTCGGATCTTTACACGCTTCCCATCAACATGGCCGGTCTGCCGGGCTACTCGTTCTTCACGGGAGGCTACGACGCCGAATCGGGCCTGCCCGTGGGGCTGCAGCTCGTGGGACCCCGCTGGAGCGACGGCGAACTGCTGAACACGGGGCTCGCGCTCGAGAAGATCCTGGGCGCTCCCGTCATCGCCAAAGCCGGGATCTGAGGGAGGGATCGGAAATGTCCGAAAAGGAACTGATCTTTACGCCGGTTATCGGCATTGAAATTCACATACAGCTCAGAACGAAGTCCAAGATTTTCTGCACCTGCTCGGCCGATTACACGAACGACGAGCCGAACACGCATATCTGTCCTGTCTGCATGGGGCTTCCCGGTTCGCTGCCCGTCCTGAACAGGGCTGTGGTGGAGCAGGGAATGATCGCGGGGCTGGCGCTGAACTGTTCAATCGTGTCTCCGACGCTTTTTTTCCGCAAGTCCTACTACTACCCCGACCTGCCAAAGGGCTTTCAGATCACTCAGAGCGACCTGCCCATCGCGGCCAGCGGCTGGCTCGACATAAAGGACGACGCGGGCGCCCCGAAAAGGATTCGCATCAACCGCCTGCACCTGGAGGAGGACGTGGGAAAATTGCACCACAGCGCATCCGACGGGCGGCTGGAGGGGGCGGAGACGTCATGGGTCGACTACAATCGTTCGGGGCTTCCCCTGGCCGAGATCGTCTCGGAGCCGGACATCTCCTCAGCCCGCGAGGCCGTCGAGTACGTGACGATGCTGCGGCGGCGCGTGCGCTACGTGGGCGCGTCGGACGTCGACCTCGAAAAGGGGATGATGCGCTTCGACGCCAACGTCTCCATGAAGTGCTCGGACGGGCGCTGGGGCCGCAAGGTCGAGGTCAAGAACATGAACTCCTTCCGCGCCCTGGAGCGGGCGATAGATTTCGAGATCAAACGCCAGATAAAGGTTTTGAAGGATGGCGGCGAGGTGCTGCAGGAGACGCGGCACTGGAACGACGCCAGAGAGGTCACGAGGGCGTCCCGCGTGAAGGAGTTTTACCGCAAGTTCATCGTGGAGCCCGACCTGCCTCCCATGATCGTCGCCCCCGACGAGGTGGAGCGCGCCCGCGCGACGCTGCCGGAGATGCCGGACCGGAAGGCGGCGCGTTACGCGAGAGAACTGGGGCTTACGGAGGTCGACGCGGCCGTCCTGACCGACTCGCCGGACGTGGCGAACTACTTCGAGGCCTGCGTCGCGAGGGGGGCGAACCCCGTTCGGGCGGGGAACTGGACCCGGACGGAGGTCCTGCGCGTCATGGGCGAGCGCCGGATCGACGCGACGGAGCTGCCGGTGAAACCCGAGGCACTGGCGGAGCTGATTCGGCTCATCGACGACGGGAAACTCTCGACCACCCTGGCGAAAAGCGTATTTGACTCCATGCTGGAGGGGCTTTCCATCGAGGAGGCCATGAAGAAGGGCGGCGTCGCGGAGGGCGGCGTCGGCGAAGGCGCGCTGGCGAAGCTGGTGGCCGGGACTCTGGCCGCGAACCCCGACGTCGTCGATGAGATTAAAGCCGGTAAAGACGTTAAAGGAAAGAAGATAAAATTCCTGCAGGGCCTCATTATGCGCGAAACGAAGGGGCAGGCGCGCCCCGACGAGGTGACCGCCGCGATTGAGGCCGCCCTGAACTCGAAGTGATTCTCTGCCCCCGATCTCCTTTCCATTGCGGAACGGGATCGGGGGCAGTTTTGGTTTGGCAGCACAAAAGAGGAGACCAAAGAGGAGGTATGGGGAATTATGGGATCACGTCAACCTGAGAACACGCGAAGTTTTGCACTGGCGGCTCACGGCGGGGCCGGGAAAACGACCCTGGCGGAGGCCATGCTTTTTGCCAACGGCCAGATCTCCCGCATGGGGAAAACGGAATCGGGCAACACGGTCAGCGACTTCAGCACGGAGGAACAGAAGCGTCAGATCTCGATAAGCACCTCGCTCCTGACGCTGGAGCGAGCCGGAAAGACCCTGTTCATGCTGGACGCGCCGGGCTTCGCGGATTTCACCGGGGAGATGAGCGCGGCCATTCGCGTGGCGGACGCGACCCTTCTCGTACTCAGCTCGGTCGGGGGCGTGGAGGTTCAGACCGGCCGCGCGTGGGAGTACGCAACGGAGAACGAGGCCCCCGTCATCTTCTACATCTCCAAGATGGACCGCGAGAACGCCGACTTCGACAAGGTGCTGGCCGACATCCGGGAGCAGTTCTCGGGCAACGCGCTTCCCGTATTCCTGCCCATCGGCGCCGAGGCCGCATTCAGGGGGGTCGTCGACGTGCTGAGGGGAAAATCCTTTACGTACACGCCGGACGGCAGCGGAAAGTTCACGGAGGGCGACGTTCCTGCGGATATGGCCGATGCGGCGGCGGCGGCCCGTGAGGCGCTGGTCGAGGCGGCCGTCGAAATGGACGACGCCCTGATGGAGCGATACCTCGAGGGCGAGACCGTCGGCGACGACGACCTCAGGAAGGTTCTCCGCACGGCCATCGCGAAGCGCCGCATCATGCCCGTCCTCACGGGATCGGCCGCGACAGGCGTGGGCGTGCATCAGATTCTGGACTTCATCGTCGACTACTTCCCCTCCCCCCTGGACCGCGGCCCGATGAAGGCGGAAAAGGACGGAGCCGCCGTGGAGGTCGCGCCCGACGTCGCCGCGCCCTTCTCCGCGCTCTGCTTCAAGGTGATGGTCGATCCCTACGTCGGCAAGCTGTCGTTCATTCGCGTAGCTGCGGGAACGCTTTCCTCCGACGGCAACAATATCTACAACGTGAAGAAGGGCGACGACGAGCGCATCAGCTCCTTCAGGTTCATGACGGGCAAGGAGGGAAAGGACGCGAAGGAGGTCATCGCCGGCGACATCGTGACGATCCCGAAGCTCCAGAGCACCAAAGTCGGGCACACGCTCGCAACGAAGGGCGGAGCCGCGTATCTTTTCCCGCACATCGAGTTTCCCGCGCCGGTCTACAGCGTCGCCATCGTCGCGAAGACCCGCGCGGACGAGGACAAGCTCGGCAACGCCATCACGAGGACGCTCGAGGAGGACCGCAGCCTGACGTTCGAGAAAAACGCGGAGACGCACGACAACGTCCTCTCCGGAATGGGCGATCTGCATATCGACATCGTTCTGGCGAAGATGAAGGAGCGCTACGGCGTCGAGCTGGACATCAAAACGCCACAGGTTCCCTACCGCGAGACGATCAAAAAGACCTCCGAGGCCCAGGGCAAGCACAAAAAGCAGAGCGGCGGCCACGGTCAGTACGGCGACGTCAGCATCCGCTACACCCCGCTGGAGCGCGGCGCGGGCTTCGAGTTCGTCGACAAAATCGTCGGCGGCGCGGTCCCGAAGAACTACATCCCCGCGGTCGAGAAGGGCCTGCGAGAGTACATGATGCAGGGCCCGCTGGCCGGTTTCCCCGTGGTCGACTTCAGGGCGGAGCTGTACTTCGGTTCGTATCACGACGTCGACAGCTCGGAAATGTCGTTCAAGCTGGCGGCGCGCCTTTCGTTCAAAAAGGGAATTCTGGAGGCCGCGCCCGTCCTGCTGGAGCCGATCATGGACGTGGAGGTCATCGTGCCCGACCAGTACATGGGCGACGTGATGGGCGACTTCAACAGCCGGCGCGGGCGCATCATGGGCATGGAGGGGCGGGGCCGCCTTCAGGTGGTGAAGGCCCAGGTCCCTCTGGCGGAGATGTTCCGCTACGCGATCATCCTGCGCTCCATGACCTCAGGCCAGGGGAGCTTCTCGATGGAGTACTCCCACTACGAGGAAGTCCCGGCCGACATCTCCAAAAAGGTCATCGCCGCCCACAAGCAGGAAGAAGAGGAAGAGTAGCGGGAGGGGCAATACACGCCTGTTTTACTTTTTCCATGTAACGAACAGGGGGGAAGGCCGCGGCCTTCCCCCCTAAGTTATATAAAGCCTCAATTCCGCCGCCGCAGGAAGCCTTAATTTGTCAGCCGGTTATATTATTCCCAGGCGGGGATGGCCGCGCCTTTATAGACCTCCCGGATGGCGTCCGCCACGTTCGGCTGATGATAGGCGGCCACGACTTTTTTGTAAATTTCGTTGTCCCTGTCGGCCGTTCTGGCGACGATCAGATTGATGAACGGGTGCAGGGCCGGATTTTTCAGGTCGATCACGTCTTTGAAGATCGGATCTTTCACGGGGTCGAAACCGGCGTCCCTGGCGTAGCCGGCGTTGATGATCCCGGCGTCCGCGTCCTCGAGGGAGCGCGGGATCTGCGCGCCCCGGGCCTCGATGAACTCGATATTGAACGGGTTGGCTTTGACGTCTTTGATCAGGGGCGACGTGCCGGCGGCCTTGTCGATTTCGACCAGTCCGGCGTTCTGGAGCACGAGCAGGCCCCGCGCCTGGTTGACGACGTCCTCCGGGATGAGGATCTTCAGGCTTTTCTTCGCCTTGAGTTCATCCAGAGATTTCACCGTCCGGGAAAAAAGATTCAAGGGCACCAGCAGGGTTTCTCCGATGGGCGTCAGGTCCAGCTTCAGGTCCGCCGCGTTTTTTTCCAGATAGGC
>JAITPZ010000176.1 GCA_031289165.1 Synergistaceae bacterium | reverse complement strand
CCGGGCGGAGGGAAATATTTTTTCAGGATTTGCTGCTCCGGTCAACGGAGCAACCACACCAGTCCCATGCTGACGACCGGGCTTATTATTTGTATTCTATCGAGAGGTCGTCGGGCTCGAAGCCGCAGAGGGATAATATGCCGTGGCTGAGTTTGAGGCCCTCGTCGGCGTCGCAGGACGTGTCCATCCACAGGTTGTTCGAAAGCCGCGTTTTGTTGCTTTTGATCTCGTCTTCCCTGTAGCTGAACCTCACGCGGGCCTCCGGATTCAAATCCGCCTCTTTGTCCAGGTTGGCCATGACGAAGGGCTTTTTGATGATCATGACCTCGCAGACCTTGATGGGAATTTCATGCCAGAACCTGACGGGGTACGTCTTCTCGAAAAGCGAAAAGGCGGATGGCGTCTTTCCGGCCGAATCGCCCTCCGGGGCCTTTGCGGATCCGCCGGCGGACGCCTGCGCCGCGACCGCGACCGGTTTTTCGGGCTTCGCCGGAACAAGCATCAGGGATGCGGGGGGAGTTTTTGGCCGAGGCGTTTCCGGTCGGGAAGCTCCCGACTGAGACTGGGGTTGGGAACTTCCCGACTGCGTCGCGTCCGGCTGGAAAATTTCCGACCGGACAACCTCCTCTTTCAGCGTGGACAGGGTTTTGAGCCACGCCTTTATTTTGCGTATTTTGAGATAAGTATCCTGAACCGTGGCCTTCGCGAGCTCGTCATCTTCCATATCCAAAGCCTCGTTATGCAGGCCGCGCTGCTGAAGCTCCACCTCGCTGAAAATCGCGGTCAGTTCATCCAGGGCGCTGTTCGGGTTTCGGGGATTCATGCAGATCTCCCTCTCATTCATAACATGATGCTTCTATTCTACATCAATTTTTCAGCAATAAAACTGATCCGTATTTCTCTGTTTTTCGAGACGCACGTCCGGGCGAGGCCGCGCGTTTTGGTCACTGTGGCTCTTATCCGGGGCTGACCGGAATGACCGCGCTTTAAAAAATTCGACCTGACGGCCTCCTGGAAATTTTTTCGTATTTCTTAGTATAATAAGGCGATCGTATGGCAGAAATTGGATAAAATCGAAAAAACGATTGAGATGGAGGCTCGGCATCGATGGCGGACCTGAACACGGCTAAAAAAACGGAAATTGACGAAAGAAGAAGGGGCCGGGCATGAGCGCCGCTTCCCGCGACGTTGGCGACGGCCCTTTCCTCTTCGTCAGCTACGCCCATGAGGATGTGCGCTTCGTTACCACGGTAATCGACGGCATCGTCTCCGGGGGGTATAAGGTTTGGTATGACAAAAATATAGACGTCAGCACCATCTGGTCCGATGAAATCGCGAACGCCATTCTGGCCTGCAGGGTCTTTGTGGTGTTCGTCACGAGGGCCTCCATGGCGTCGAGCTTCGTCCGCTCGGAAGTGGAGTTCGCGCTCGACAAAAAGGTGACGGTCATCCCTGTTTACCTGGAGGGCATGGACGTCATGCCTCCCGGGTTGTCTTTGATGCTGCACTCGACGCAGGGCATCGAGGGAAATGACCCGGGCGTCATCGTGTTCAGAATATGCAAATGGCTCATGCAGAATCAGGGGGGCAAGGACGCGCCCCGCCGGACGCTTTTGAGCCGCGCCGCCAAAAAAACCGGCGGGGCGCGCAACGACAGGGAGGAGGACGAGGGAGAAGGAAACTTCTGGGGATCCGGCCTTCATGGGAACACCGAGGAGTACTCGCAATATTTGAAGATCAAAAACGGCCTGGATGGCGACTCCGCCGGGGGATCCCGAAAATCCTCCTACAGAAGCGGTATTCCCACTCTTTCCTTTCCGCTTCTCAAATGGGCGATGAGGCTGGTTCTGCTCGTCGGCGCGACGGAAATTCTGCGGGCATCCCTGGTGTCCCTCCACTCGGGCTTTCAGACCTCCTTTTTCACCGAGACGCTTCTTTACTGGGGCCTCCCGCTGATCGTGTTCAAGTGGTATTTCAGCTGGCGTTACAGCGGACAGGAATCCCTCTTCGCCTTCCTGCCCAAACCTCGCCTCTTTCAGTTTCTGCTTTACTGGTGCGTCCTCCTGGGATGGCTGTTAATGAATTTGAACTTAGACAGTTTCAAAGCCTGGGGAGTGTTGGCCGGGTGGGTTCTTGCATGGTTTCCGTCATGGTTCCCGTCGTGGGTCTCGTTCGACTACAGGGTCATCGAGGCGCTGACTTTGCCCCTGGCGCCGGAATGGCTGCAAACGGGGGGCCTTTACGCGGCGGTGGGCGGCGGCGCGCTTTTAATCATCGACATGATCGGCGCCTTTTTAAGAAGCAACCTGATCGGCAGATAACTTCGAGGTATGCCGTGAAACTGCGCGACCTTCTGGTTTACGATTCCATAGCGATCCAGTGCCACAACAATCCCGACGCGGACACGCTGGGGGGAGGATATGGGCTTTATCGCTATTTTCAGGCCAAAGGGAAGGGAAAAAACCTCAAACTCTTCTACGGCGGTCCGGGCGTGATCACAAAACCGAACCTGATCCGGATGGTCGAAGATCTCAAAATTCCGGTCGAGTACGCGCCCGATCTGAAGGAGTGGCAGGGCCTCCTGATTACGGTGGACTGCCAGTACGGGTCGGGAAACGTCATGCGCGTGGAGGCTCCGCACGTCGTCGTCGTCGATCATCATATACAGGAAAACGACCTGCCGCCGATCTGCGATGTGCGCCCCTCGCTCGGAAGCTGTTCGACCCTGGTCTGGATGCTGTTGAGCCAGGAGTCGTTTCCTCCGGACCTGCTCGTGGCGACGGCCCTGCATTACGGACTTTTCTGCGATACCAACAACTTCGCCGAGGTATGCCATCCGCTCGACTACGACATGCGGGACATGCTCCGCGTCGATGACCGTATCCTGAAAAAACTCAAGCACTCCAATCTTTCCCTGAAGGATTTTTCCATCGTTTCCGACGCGCTGAAGGAAAATCGTTACGACCTGGAGGGGCGCTTCATGATTATCGGCGCCTCGATGTGCGATCCCAATCTGCTGGGATTTGTCAGCGACCTCGCGATGCAGGTGGACGTGGTGGACGTCGTCGTCGCTTTTTCGGCGGCGCGCGACATCATCAAGTTTTCGGTGCGCACGGAGGTCCGCGAGGTGAAGGCGTCGGACCTGACGGCATACCTGGCCCGGGAGGTCGGGTGGGGAGGCGGACACCGGGAAAAAGCGGGCGGCACCATCTCCGGCGCGAAATACGCCGCGCGTTTCGGGAAGCTCGACCCCGCCGAGTATTTTGCCGGGCGCGTCAGGGACTACCTCGGCAGCTACGAGATCATCGACTGCGCGGATCTGTCGGTGTCCGTCGACAAAAAGCTGAACGCGGAAGCGATGAAAACCTATCGCAAGCTGCCCGTGCGCCTTGGGTTCG
>JAITPZ010000046.1 GCA_031289165.1 Synergistaceae bacterium | reverse complement strand
GAGCAACCCGTCAGGATCCTCGTTCCGCTTCCATTTCGTCCGCTTCGTCAAATTTTGCACCACCGTCTGCCCCATAATCATTTTCTTCGGCGCGAAACGCCACCTCAGAGTTCGGCTCTTTAAAAGACCAGCTCAAATTTTACTCCCGCCTGTGGTACAGTAGTGTCGAAGTTTCCAGCTCAGAGTACATGCGAGGCGGGTTGTCGTGAAAAAAAACATAAAAAAGATCCTGTCGTTCCTTTCGATTCTCTTTCTGGTTCTTTTCCCCCTGTCCGGGTCCGCCGGGGCGGCGTGGAACGAGGAAAATCTGGCGCGGATACCGCGCGACCGGGAGGTGTTTTCGTTCGTCGTCGTGGGGGACACGCAGGGGCCCAACTCGAAATTTCCCCAGGTTCTCGCCGCAATTTTAAAGGAAAAGGACCTGCTCTTCGTCTTCGACCTCGGGGATCTGGTGGACCTCGCCACGGACGTGGAATACGAGAGCACCTTCTTTCGCCACGTCCGCGGACTGGACCTGCCCTTCCTGACCTGCGCCAGCAACCACGACCACTTCAGGTCCAAAAACGCGGCCCGGTACTCGAGCCTTTTCGGATCGCCCCATTACTACTCTTTTACTGTGGGGAGCGCGTACTTCATCGTGCTGGACAACGGTCAGGACTGGTCTCTGACCGAGGAGCAGTTCGTCTGGCTGGAGGAGGAACTCGAAAGGGCGCGCCCTTTCGCCCGCCGCTTCCTGATGATGCACCGTCCCCTGCGCGACCCCCGGCCCAACAGAAAAAATCCCCACGACATGAGCGGCCGGCCGGAAAACGTCGAACGCCTGAACGCCCTGATGGATAAATACGGCGTCACGATGACGTTCACCGGACACATCCACTCATTCTACACCGGCAAATGGGGCGATACTCCCTTCATCATCACGGGGGGCGGCGGCGGCGGGCTCTACGACAGGGGAACCGCCGCGTCGTTCCACCACTACGTTCGGGTGGACGTCGCGCCCGGCGAACGGGTGCGGTACAGAGCCATAAAGGTGGATGTGAAAAGGTAATATTTCCACGGGCGAAGTGTGCGCCATCGGGGAGGTGGCGGCTTGATCGTCAGGATAAAATATTGCGGAGGCTGCAACGCGCGCTATGATCGCACCGCGTTCGTAAAACGTCTCCGGACCCGGTTTCCGTCGATTCGCTTCACGTTTGAAGACACGGCTCTTCCGGATTTTGCGCTCGTGGTATGCGGTTGTCCCGTTAAGTGCGCGGCTTATGAGAGCGTTCGCGGAAGGGTTGGGAGATTTGTCAGCTCCTCGGAAGACGATTTTTCCCCCGTGTGCGCGGAGATTGAACGCGTACTGTCAAATTCGCCCGATGACGAGCGCGAGACCGCCGGGGCGTAAAATTTTCGGAGGGCTTGCCTGCGGGAAAGGACCCTGTTTTTGCGTCGTCCCTCTCGACGGGTGGATTTGCCGCGCTTCAATCCTCCTTCGACCCCGCCCCCCGAGCCCTTGCGAAAAATGCCTTCAGGCGCGCGCAGGACTCGAAGAACGACTCCTGATGAATCGTTTGGGCGTTGAAGCGCAGGAGCATGAATACGATCTGCACCGCGATCCCGACGCCGAACGCCGAGATGACGGTGCCGGCACCCGCCCGGCCGCCCAGAAGCCAGCCGCACAGCAGGGCCGTTCCCTCGATGACGACGCGGCAAAGGCCCACGGGATGCCCCGTGCGTCGGGCGAGAGCGACCATCAGGGAATCCCTTGGACCCGCTCCGTATCCGGCCCCCATGTAGAAAAAGCTGGCGACGGCGATAATGAGCAGGCCGCCAATCATCATGGCCAGCCCCGCAGCGAACGTCCGCATCTCCGGAACCCACTTCCCGAACATCAGGACATCGACGAACGTCCCGATCAGTATCATGTCGCAGAGCGTCCCGAGGCCGACGTGTTCCCTCATCAGCGCCGTCGCGGTGACGATGACGATCGCGGTGACGATGCTGGCCATCCCGAACGTGATTCCCGTCCAAAGGCTGACTCCCTGGTGAAAAACGTTCCACGGCGAGACCCCGAGGTTCGCGTGAACCGTCATGACGATCCCCGTCGCGTACAGAAACAGCCCCCATATCAGCCTTACGATTCTCAATCCCTCGCGATACATCGTACCCGATCCTTTCAGCAGAATCTTCCCGGATTCCCTCAAGAGTCAAAAAAACATTATAATCGTCCGCGCGTCGTGGAGCTATAATGAAATAAAGCGCGAAAACGCGCCACAGGGGGGCACAGATCATGAACAATTCGACACATTTGGATTCGATACAAAAGGAAGCGGAGCGTTTTTTGAGAGAGGACCCTGGCAACCTCATGGGTTCCCTCGTTCGAGAAGAGAATAAGGAAGAAAATTCTGACGACGAGCTGATCTGGGCGACGCCGCTTCTGGGCGTGGCGCGCGGCGACGATCCGATCTTCCTGGAGTTCAGGGACAGGGTGGACGCGCGGCACTGGACCCCGGCGGAGGCATTTGCCGCGGGCGGATACGACCCCGCGCCCGCCGAAGAGCTCTCGGTCGTGTCCTGGATATTGCCCCACACGCCCGTCACGAAGCGGGACAACGCCCGGCAACGAGAATGGCCGTCCGAACGCTGGGCGCGCAGCCGCATTTTCGGAGAGGCGGAAAACAACAGGCTGAGAGATCACATGGTCGAGTTTCTGAAGGCGTCCGGACACGGGGTCGTGGCCCCCATGCGCCTGAAGGGCTGGACGCAGATGCCGTCGGACCGTTACGTTTTCGTCTCCAACTGGTCGGAGCGCCACATCGCGCACGCCTGCGGGCTGGGGACGTTCGGGCTCTGCGACGGGCTGATTACCCCCGTGGGCAAGGCGGTTCGCATCGGATCGGTCGTCCTGCGCGCGCGCCTCGACCCGACGCCTCGCCCCTACACGCGTTACGACGAGTACTGCCCCTTCAAAACGAGGGGAAAGTGCGGCGCCTGCATCAAACGCTGCCCCGCCGGCGCGCTGTCCGAGCGCGGGCACGACAAGCGCCTCTGCAGCGCCTACCTGGACGACGCCACCGCCCCCTACGTCGCGGAAAACTTCAAATTCACGGGCTACGGCTGCGGCCTCTGCCAGACGAGCGTTCCCTGCACCTCCGGCATACCGAAGATTCAGTAAAAGGCCGATTAACGCGGAGGCCTCACTGCGGGGACCTGCGGCCCGGGCTCGGCAGGACGTCCGGGGCGCCTGCGTCCCAGAGGGTGTAGAACCCCTCAGCGTCGGGGGTGCCCGTCGCTCCCAGAAACTCCAGCACCTTTTTACCGGCCTCCCGCGCCTGGCGCAGCTCGCCCTCAGGGAGCCCGGCGTGGTTGAAGCGGTCTCCCGTTCCGGCGTAGACTACCTCGAACAGGCGGCGGCCTTCGAGGCGTCTCGACGAAACCCAGGTCGGCGCTATCGCTACTCTTACGATGCGCGTGTCTCCCGAGGCGTTTTCGACCGGGATCTTTTCGACATCCACGGCCAGAAGGACGCTTCGCTCTCTGGGAATCGTGCGCTGGTTCGAGACAAAATTTCCGAGCGACCACGCCACGAGCCGGGGAGAATCGTCGCCCCCGTCAGCACTCACGATCTCCAGGGGCTGGAGAACGTGGGGATGCGTCCCGATCACCATGTCCGCGCCGTTTTTGAAGCACAGGTCGGCGATGGCCCGGCATCCCTTCGTCGGGGCGAACTGATACTCGTTGCCCCAGTGGAAGCAGACGATCGTCAGGTCCGGCGCCTGAGCCCCGGCCCTCGCCAGGCCTTCTTCCACGGCTTCGTCCGATATCACGTTCAGGAAAACGTCGCGGGAGGCGACGTTCTGCGACGGAGGGATGTTGCTGCCGTAGGTGAAGCTCAGAAACGCGAGTTTGAACCCCTCGTATACCACGATCAGGGGATCTCCGGCTTCGGCCCCGTCTCGCGCCAGGCCCGTCCGGAGGAGCCCGGCATCCTCCAGCACGTCGATGGTCCGGGCCGCGCCCTTTTCCCTTCTGTCGAGAATATGATTGTTCGCGAGCGTGACGACGTGGAACCCCGCGTCGACCAAAGCCCCGGCCAGATCGTCAGGCGTATTGAACGCCGGGTAGCCGGTGTATCTCGACTTCTCCCCCGCGAATACCGTCTCCAGGTTCCCGACGACGAGCGCGTTTTCGAGGAGCGGGGCGACGCGCCGAAATTGTGGCGCGAAGTCGTACGAAGCTCCCCTTTTCGCCGCTTCGAGCTGTTCGATATGCGCCATGATGTCGCCGGTGAAGATCAGCCTCGCCCGCTCGTTCCCCGTAGAGACCGACGCGGAAAGCAGACCGACGAGAACGCTGAGAAAAATCGTTTTCATTTTGATTCGCACGCGCAATCCCCTCATCTCGAAATCCGTCCATACTCCCGCGGAAACATAGGGCTCACGGGCCTTGTGTCCGGACGACTTCACACTTCCTCGTATTCATCATATCCGACTTTGCAATATGACACCAGCGTCGCTTTTCTGTTGATTCCGAATTTTATGAACGACAATTGTGATTCCCGCCACGACGCGCCGCAAAACACATGGAGAGATGTAAAATGAGAATCGGTTTTCTTTTACGGGGCAATTTCCCTGCTATAGTGAATTCAGGTAAAAAACCTGAAGTTAAAATAGCTAAAAACGGCTCACTGTCGAGGAAAACTTTTAGCTTCTTAAACAGTGAACTTAAGTTAAACCGCTATATCATCCTGCAAAGGAGATAAATCGTCATGAATACGGTAAAGGCAGGTTCCGAAAAATACGGCGTCACCGTCGTCGCGGACGACCTGACCGGCGCGGCGGACACGGGAATCCGTTTCGCCCCGGTTGTCGACGACATGTGGCTGAGTCCTTCCACGGCGTCCTCCGGGTTCGAGGAAACGAGCGTGGAGGGAATAGCGGTGTTCACGGATTCACGACGCCTCGACGCGGCGCAGGCGCGCAGGGCCGTTCGCGAGGGGTTCGAGGTTGCCGGTCGCCTGAACGGAGGGAATGGAGGGCTCGTTTACAAAAAGATCGACTCCACGCTGCGGGGACAGATCGGCGCGGAGGTTTCGGAGCTTCTCGAGCTGACGGGGAAGAGGGTCGCGCTGGTCGCGCCGACCAGCGTCGAGCAGGGGCGTACCGTCCACCACGGACTCCTGCGCATGCACGGGGTTCCTGTGGCGGAAACAGAGCTGGGAAGGGACCCCATAACCCCGATGAGAACGTCGAACATCGTCGATATCGTGGCGGGCCCGGAGAAACTGGCGGTCCGTTTGTTGGATATTCCAACGCTCTCGCGGGGGCGTGAGGCGCTTTTCTCCCTCTTCGAATCGTGGCTGTCCGAGCCCTGCGTGGTGGCGTGCGAGGCCGTCGACCGCGAACATCTGGAGATCCTGGCCGAGCTGGCGACGCGTCCCGAGTGTCTGCCCGCGGGCTCGGCGGGCCTGGCGGGGGCAATTGTCGAGCTGCTGACCTCGCGCAGGGAGGGCGCGAAAAATGCCGCATCTCCGGGCGCCCCGGCGGAACCCTTCACGGGCAGGACCCTCTGGCTTTGCGGAACCGCGTCGGCCGTGACGCGTGAACAGGCCGCCGTCCTCGCCGCCGGGACGAAAATTCCGACGTTCACGCTTTCCGAAGGCGAAACGAGGGACAGGGAGGCGCTTTCCCGATGGCTCCGCGAGCCCCTGCGCCTGATGGCCCCGTCCGACGCCGAGGTGCTGATCCGGGTGGGAGACGGTCGAATGAGCTCGGCGGCGATCCTCACGGCGATACAGGCCATCGCCCGGAAATTCGCCGACGAGTTGCGCGTCGAGAATTTCTTTCTGTCGGGCGGGGACACCGCCCACGCTCTTCTGTCGGGTCTGGAAAGCTATCCCCTGCGCCTGGAGGAGGAGCTTTTGCCCGGCCTGATCCGTTCCCGAAACCCCCGAACCCGCCAAAATTTCTTTACGAAGGCCGGCGCATTCGGAGAAAAAGACACACTGCTCCGCCTGCACCGATATCTGTCGGGAAAATAAATTTTTTATTAATCAATGTCCACAACTTAAGAATGAACGCGACCAATCTTTGGGGCTCCGCCCCAAACCTCGCGAGGGGTCGCGGACCCCTCGACCCCTTAAGTTGCTGACATTGGGAGTTAAAT
>JAITPZ010000246.1 GCA_031289165.1 Synergistaceae bacterium | reverse complement strand
GCGGAGGATTCTCCGACGAAGCATGTTCCTTTTGGGCGTCGATGTCTTCAGGTTTCCTGCCGGATGGTTTTTTCATGCCCCGATTCTTTCCTCGCGTATTGCGACATCTGTTGAACAAGCAAAACGCGGCAGGACGAATATCAAAAGCGAGGCGAAAGCTCAATGGACTCAGGGTACTTTCCTGCTATTTTTGCGAGAGAGGAACGCTCTCTGTCTGGAACAAATACGGAACAAGGGAAATAAAAAAGGCCTCAGAGAAAATCCCCTGAAACCTTGCAATTACTGGCGAGCTTGGGCGGACTTGAACCGCCGACCTACGGCTTAGGAGGCCGTCGCTCTATCCGCTGAGCTACAAGCCCTCGCACACAGTTGAAAAATATAGCACAAAAGCCTGATCTGTCAAATATCGGGAAAGCTCGAAAGCGATAAATATTCCTTATCCTGAATTAATTTCGCGGGGGCCTCGAGGGGGGCGGGCTCCGCCCCCCGAGCCTTAATCAGCCTTTTCTTACGGCTTCCGCCGCGATAACTCGCGGTGCGCGATGTCGCGACGGAAGATACGCCCCTCGAAACGAATCGCGTCGACGCGCGCGTAGACGCGGCGGAGCGCCTCCTCAAGCGTCGCTCCACGAGCAGTGACGCCGAGAACCCGACCTCCGGAGGTAATCGAGTCCCCGCGATCGTTTCTGTCCGTTCCGGCGTGAAAGACCCACGAATCGTGCCCGATATCCAGCGGGACTTCTTCGGCGGAAAGGCCCTCGATCACGTGGCCCGTGGAGTATTTTCCGGGATATCCCCCGGAGGCCATCACCACGCAGACGGCGCGGCCATCGCTCCATTCGGGCCTCACGTCCCCCAATTCTCCTCTCGCGCAGGCGTACAGGATATCGAACAGGTCCGACTTCAGAAGGGGCATCAGGACCTGCGTCTCCGGGTCGCCGAAGCGGGCGTTGAACTCGATGACCCTGGGGATCACGGCCCCGGAATCGTCCGGCGTCAGCATCAGGCCGATGTAAAGACAGCCACGGTAGTCGATCTTTTCCTCCCGCAGCGCCTTCTGAAGGGGGCGGATGATCGTCTCATCGACACGCCCGGCAACCTCGGGAGTGAATACCGACACCGGGGCACAGGTTCCCATGCCGCCCGTGTTCGGTCCCGTATCGCCCTCGCCGGCGCGTTTGTGATCCTGCACGGGAAGCATCGGCAGGATCGTCTTTCCGTCGGTGAACGTGAGCAGGGAGACCTCCTCGCCGGAAAGGCATTCCTCGATCAGAACCTCCTTTCCCGCCTCGCCGAAGCGGCCCTCGCCCATCATTTCCCCGAGGGCGACGCGGGCCCCGGCGCGGTTTTGAGCGACGACGACGCCCTTGCCCTGGGCCAATCCATCGGCCTTGACGACGACGGGACCGTCCGGAAGCGTTTCGAGGTGTCGCCCGGCCTCGTCGAGCGTGACAAAGGAGTGGTAACGGGGCTCCGGGATGTCGTGGCGCGCCATGAAATCTCTGGCGAATCTCTTGGAGCTTTCCAGAAGAGCGCCGCGGGCGCCGGGCCCGAAGCAGAGAACTCCGCGTTCCCTCAGGCGGTCGGCCAGACCGGCGGCCAGGGGTGCCTCCGGGCCGATGACGGCCAGATCGATTTTTCCGCGTTCGGCAAACGCGGCGATTCCCCCGATATCTTCAGCTCCAACGGGGATGCGCTCCGCGATGTCCTCCATTCCGGGGTTCCCGGGGGCCGCGTAAAGTTTTGTCACCTTCGGACTCTGAGCCAGTTTCCAGACCAGAGCGTGTTCACGTCCACCGCCGCCCACAACCAGGGTTTTCATAAGATAAGTTTCCCTTCCTTCCCGCAAAACAACCTCAATAACAGTAAGCCCTCTGATGGGGTGCAGGGGTCGTGGCTCCCTGCCGAGGTCCGGGGCAAAGCCCCAGGTCACCTGGATTGTTTTACAAACTCCAGTATCGTCTCCGGAAGCAGACGATGTTCTTCCCTGAGGATACGCGCACTCAGGGTCTCCTCCGTGTCGTTGGACAGTACCGGAACGGCGGCCTGCGCGATGATCGGCCCGCCGTCCAGGGTCTCGTCGACGAAGTGGACCGTGCATCCCGAAATTTTGACGCCATGCTCCAGCGCCTGCCTCTGCGCGTGCAGGCCGGGGAAGGAGGGAAGCAGAGCGGGGTGGATGTTGAGGATACGCCGTGGGAAGCGCCGGACGAAACCGGGGCTCAGGATTCGCATGAACCCGGCGAGAACGACGAGGTCCACGCGATATTTTTCCAGCGCCTCGCAGATCGCGGCCTCGAAATCGTCCGTGTTCCGAAATATTCCACGCTCGGCGACGACGCCGGGTATGCCGAGTCCCTCGACGCGTTTCAGCGCAAAGGCTCCGGGCCTGTCCGACACGACGACGACGACGCTCGCGCCGGGATTTTTCGCGGCCATATCGAGAATCGCCTGCAGGTTGCTGCCCCGCCCCGAGACCAACACACCCAAGCGCAGCGGAACCCTCTCATCCCTCATCGCGAAATCCCCTCGATATGCACTTCCCGTCCCCCCGCGACGACGGCGCCAATTTCGCGGGCGTCCTCTCCCCGCGCGCGCAACTCCCCGATCACGGAGGCGACGCGGCCCGCCTCGACAACGAGGATCAGTCCTATGCCCATGTTGAACGTGCGGAACATCTCGGCGTCCGCGACGTTTCCCCATCGCTGCAGCAGCGTGAAGATCGGCGGAATCGTCCAGTTTTTCGGATCGACGCGAACGGCGGTTCCCTCCGGCAAAACCCTCGGGATGTTGTCGTAGAAACCGCCGCCCGTGACATGCACCATTCCCCTGATCCCGTGCCCGGTTCCGGAGAGCAGCGGAAGCACGATCTTCGGATACAGGCGCGTGGGCCTCAGAAGCTCTTCCCCGAGCGGCCCGCCCAGTTCGGGAACCTGCGTTTCCACCGTCATTTTTTTGTGGTCGAAACAGATCTTTCGCACCAGAGAAAAGCCGTTGGAGTGCAGCCCGCTCGACGGCAGGCCGACCAGGACGTCGCCCGGCGCGATGTCGGCGCGGGGAAGAAGCCTCTCGCGCTCCGCGACGCCGACGCAGAACCCCGCGATGTCATACTCTCCCGTTTTATAAAAGCCCGCCATCTCGGCGGTCTCGCCGCCGATCAGGGCGCAGCCGGACTCCCTGCAGGCCGCGGCGACGCCCCGCACGACCTCTGCGACCTGAGAGGGGTCCAGTTTTCCCACGGCCAGATAGTCGAGAAAAAAGAGCGGCTCCGCGCCCTGAACCAGAACGTCGTTGGCGCACATGGCGACGGCGTCCTGCCCGATCGTGCCGTGCCGTCCCATCATGAAGGCGACCTGAAGTTTCGTGCCCACGCCGTCGGTTCCGGAGACAAGAACGGGATCCCTGTATCGGGACGCGTCCAGGGCGAAAAGCCCTCCAAACCCCCCGACGCCGCCCAACACCTCCGCCCGCCGGGTCGATTCCACCGCCTCCCGGATCGCGTCGACCGACCGGTTCCCCGCCTCGATATCAACCCCCGCGTCACGGTAAGAGAATGAAGATTCAGGCGAAATCGTCATGCTCAAGCCTCCGATTTAAAGCTCAGGGGGGCAGGGCTCACCTGGCCCTTCGGGACCTCGCCGCCCCCCTCAGCTTCCGGCGCCTCGACCAGACACTCCGAGACGTCGGTGGGGTAAATTCCGTGGAAACAGGACGTACACATGCGCTCGCCCTTCGCGTCTCCGACGGACTCCAGCAGGCCCTGCAGCGAGAGGTAGTGCAACCCGTCGGTCCCGATTTTAAGGCCAATCTCCCGCTCCGTGGACACGGCGGCGATCAGCTCCTTGCGTATCGACGTGTCGATGCCATAGTAACAGGGGTGCGTGATGGGCGGTGAGGAGACGCACATGTGCACCTCCGTTGCCCCGGCCCGGCGCAGCAGCGCAACGAGGCGCGCGCTCGTCGTTCCCCGCACGATGGAATCGTCGATCATAACGACCCTCTTTCCCTCCAGGTTCGCCCGGACGGGGTTCAGCTTCATCTCGACCGTGGCCCTGCGCTTCGTCTGATCGGGAAGGATAAACGTCCGTCCGACGTAACGGTTCTTTATCAGTCCCTCGACCCAGGGGACGCCGCTTTCCGCGCTAAAGCCGATGGCCGCTGCGATGCCCGTGTCGGGCACCGGCACGACGACGTCCGCAGAGACCGGATACTCCCGCGCCAGACGGCGGCCCATGAGGTAACGGGCCTGCCAGACGCTCGTGCCGTCGATGACGCTGTCCGGGCGCGCGAAATAAATATACTCGAAAACACAGCTCGAGAGTTTTGCCTTTTTCTGAAGGAAGCGGGAATGCACTCCATTTTGATCGACGACAACCATCTCGCCCGGAAGGACATCCCGGACGAACGTCGCGTTCACCGCGTCGAGCGCGCAGGTCTCCGACGCTAGGACGTACCCGTCCTCCAGACGCCCCAGACAGAGCGGCCTGAAGGCGTGCGGATCGCGGACGCCGATCAGCCCCTCGCCGGTCATGATGATGAGGCTGTAGGCCCCCTCGATCTGTTCCAGGCTCGAAAGAATTTTGTCCTCAACGGTCGGGGCCGAAGAGATGGCGATCAGGTTCAAAATGGCCTCGCTGTCCGACGTCGATTGAAAGACGCATCCCTCCGATTCGAGGCGGCGTCGGACCTTCTGCGCGTTGGTCAGGCTGCCGTTGTGCGCCAGGCTGATAAACCCTCCGGAGAAGGCGGCCAGAAACGGCTGAACGTTGGCGAACACGCTGCCACCGACGGTAGAGTAGCGCACATGCCCTATGGCGCAGTGCCCCCTTATGCCAGGGAGGCGGGGCTTGAAGGCCTCGGTCATCAGGCCCATGCCTTTTTCGATATCGACGTGGATTCCGTCGGTTACGGCGATGCCCGCGCTCTCCTGTCCCCGGTGCTGCAGCGCAAAGAGTCCCAGATAGCAGGCGTCCGTGACGGGAACCGTCCTCGACCAGATCCCGAATATGCCGCACTCCTCGTGCCACGACGGGCGGGATTCCTCGCGGGCGGCGACCGGGGCGCACGGACAAATGGCTTCCCGATCGCTCGTTCCGTTCATTGCTGTTTCATTCATTTCATGGCCTCCGGGATGGCATCATTCCAGAGGCGCGCGAGTTCGGCGACCTCGCAGTCGATCACGGGCATTCCGTTGCAGCGAAGCGAAAAACGCGCTCCCCCCGTCCTGCCCAGTCGGATATGAGAAAGGCGGTGCTTTTTCAGGAGCGTCTCCGTCGCCTCCCATTTGTCGGGAGATATGGAGATGACCGCGCGCGACTGGCTTTCTCCGAAAAGAGCGGCGGCGACGGAAACATCATCCTTCCACTCCAGAAAAACCCCGAGTCCGCCCTGCAGGGCGGATTCCGCCAGCGCGACGGCCAGCCCCCCCTCGGAGCAGTCGTGGGCGGACGCCAAAAGACGCCTCTGCGCGCCCTCCACGAGGAAGGCGTGCAGTCGCCGCTCCTTGTCGTAATCCAGAGCGGGAACGATCCCCTCGTCCCTGCCCGTCAGCAGGAAGTGGGCTTCCGACGCGCCCAGCTCCTCCAGAGTTCTGCCTACGAGGGCGACGACATCGCCCTCCCCTTTAAACGCGCTCGTCACATGAGATTCGACGTCATCCAGAACGCCGAGCATACCGATCGCCGGCGTCGGATGGATGGCGCGCCCGTCGTACTCGTTATAAAAACTGACGTTGCCTCCCGTCACGGGCGTCGAAAATTCCATGCACGCCTCGGCTATGCCGTCGGTGGCCTTGACGAACTGCCAGTAAATTTCCGGATTCTCGGGGTTTCCGAAATTCAGACAGTTGGTGATCGCCAGGGGTTTTGCCCCGCTCGCCGCGACGTTGCGCGCGCTCTCGGCGACGGCGATGGCCCCGCCGAGCTTCGGATCGAGGTACACGTAACGGCTGTTGCAGTCGATCGCCAGGGCTATTCCGCGTTTGCCCTCCGGAAGGCGCAGGACGGCGGCGTCGCTGCCCGGTCGCACGACGGTGTTAATGCCGACCATGTGGTCGTACTGCTCGTAGACCCATCTCTTCGACGCGAGCCCGGGAGAGGCCAGCAGTTTTTTCAGAAGGCCCGTCCAGTCTCCATAATTTTTAAGCGCCGAGTGACTGGCGGGAATGCGATTTCGGAACCATGCGGGCTCCCTCCAGGGTCGGATGTTCACGGGGGCCTGATCGGTCAGGAGCCCGGCGGGGACGACGGCCAGAACTTCCGTTCCCCTTCGAATCGTGAAGCGCCCGTCTCCCGTGACCTCGCCGACGGCCGTCGCCGTCAGGTCCCACTTTTTGAACACGGCCTCGATCCTTTCGACCTTCGAGGACTCCACGACCAGAAGCATACGTTCCTGCGACTCCGAAAGCATGATCTCCCAAGGCTCCAGGCCCGTTTCGCGCAGGGGGATTTTGTCGATGTCGATATACAGGCCGTTCCCGGCGCGCCCGGCCATCTCCGCGGCGGACGAGGTCAGCCCCGCCGCGCCCAGGTCCTGCAGGCCAACGACCAGGTCCATGTCCAGAACTTCCAGCGTGGCCTCCAGAAGCAGTTTCTCCATGAAGGGGTCGCCCACCTGCACGTTGGGGCGTTTGTCCGGATCGGCGTCGCTCAGTTCCTCGGAGGCGAAACTGGCCCCTCTGATGCCGTCGCGTCCCGTGCGCGCCCCGACGACCATGACGATGTTGCCGACGCCGCTCGCGTTTCCTTTAAAAATTCTGTCCTCATCGACCAGCCCGACGCACATCACGTTGACGAGGGGGTTTCCCCGATACGAGGGGTGAAACACGACCTCCCCGCCAACGGTGGGGATGCCGATGCAGTTTCCGTACCCGCCGACGCCCGCGACGATGCCGCTCACGAGCGTTTTCGTGCGCGGAGCGTCGATGTCGCCGAAACGCAGACTGTCGAGCAGCGCCACGGGCCTGGCGCCCATCGCGAAGATGTCGCGGATGATGCCGCCGGATCCGGTCGCCGCTCCCTGATAGGGCTCGATCGCGGAGGGGTGGTTGTGGCTTTCCATCTTGAACGCCACGCAGGTTCTGTCATTCGAACGAGCGCCGTCCAAGCGAACGACGCCGGCGTTCTCCCCTGGCCCCTGAACGACCTGCGGGCCGGTGACGGGAAACTTGCGGAGCTGCGCCCTCGAGTTTTTATAGCTGCAGTGTTCCGACCACATGACCCCGAAAAGCGCCAGCTCCAGAGCGTTGGGTTCCCGTTTCATCAGGGAGACGATGCGGTCGTACTCCTCCCGCGTCAGGCCGTTTTCCCTTAAAAGTGTTTCTATCGAAGGCTTTGTTTCCAAACGCTTTTCTGTCATCGTGTCCTCCAGGTCAGGCCGTTATCGCGGACAGGAGCGATTCGAAGATACCGCATCCGTCCTCTCCGCCCATAAGGGGCTCGGACATTCGCTCCGGGTGGGGCATCAGGCCCAGAACATTTCCCTCTCTGCTGATGATCCCCGCGATGTTCCCCCTGGCGCCGTTTGGGGCGTCGGAGGCGTTCATGCTTCCGTCGGGAGCGCAGTAGCGAAAGACGATCTGCCCGTTCGCCTCGAGCTCGCGATAGCCCGCGTCATCGATGGTGTAGTTGCCCTCGCCGTGCGCGACGGGCATACGCAGCACTTGCCCCCTTTCGTACTGATTCGTGAAGTCGGTCCAGACTTTTTCGACCTTCATGTGGATATCCCTGCAGACGAAAAGAAGGTCCCGGTTACGCAGCAGTGCGCCCGGAAGCAGGCCGGCCTCCGTCAGAACCTGAAAGCCGTTGCATATGCCGAGGACCCGAACGCCCCGTTTGGCCAGGCGGATCACCTCGTTCATGACGGGAGAAAATCGCGCGATGGCTCCGGTCCGAAGGTAATCGCCGAACGCGAACCCCCCGGGCAGCACGATCAGGTCGCACCTGTCGAGGGAGCTTTCCCTGTGCCACACGAACTGCGCCTCCGTTCCCGTCGCGGCCTTCATCGCCCGATAGCAGTCCCGGTCGCAGTTCGACCCCGGAAATACGACGACTACGGCCCTCATTCCGGTTTTCGTCCTTCCGTTTCTCATTGCAGAGGCTCCACGCTGACGGCGTACTCCTCCATCACGGGGTTCGCCAGAATGCGGTCGGCCAGAACGCGAACCCTTTCCTCGACGCTCCTGGCGTCCCTGCCCGCGCAGGTCAGCTCTATGACTTTACCCACCCGAACGGAGGAGACGTCGGAGAAGGAGAGGGCGTCATCCCCCTGCGCGTTCAACGCCCGTTCCAGCGCCGCGCCCTGCGGATCGAGAACGCTTTTTTTGAGCATGACCGTGACCTTTACC
>JAITPZ010000282.1 GCA_031289165.1 Synergistaceae bacterium | reverse complement strand
CCAGGTTAGTCTGCTGCATGACGCCGGGGGGCAGAGTTCCCTCCCGCAGGCTCCGCATTTTCGTGCTTGTGGTCAGAACGTTCCGCATTTCATTCACCTTGTTTTGATACGCCTTGATCTCGGCCTCGCTTCCCTGCGCAGTTTGATCCGATTTTTGAAGAACTTCGAATTCTTTTACCTGCTGACGAGTTGACTCGTCGGCGTTCGTCGCCCAGGCGGTGTCGTCGCCCAGTATGATTCCTGCAAGCGCGCTGGCGGCTCTCATGCCCGCCACCTGTTCCGCCTGCAATTTCAGTTTTTCCTGAAAAGCCGGATCGTCATTCTTGCGTACGACGCTGCTTCCGAAGCCTACAAACGCTACCTCGCCCGTACCAGGCACGTCGATAATACGGCCACCCACGGGCGGGACAAGGCCGCTCCTGATTTCAGCGAGCAGGGAGTTCAGGCCATCGCGCAGGCTTCCGGCGGTAATCCCGTCCGTACCGCTGCGGCTGTACTGTCCTCGCGTCTTCGGGCTGCTGACAAGGACAACGTGAACCATTCCTTTTCCGTTGTCCAGTACGGCGTAGGTGACATAGCCCTTCAAAACTTTGCGCACACTTTGCGTTTGTTCGTCCGAAAGGCTGCTCTCCATATTTCCCAGAGATTGTTCGTCGGTGTCGTAAGTCGCTATTTTTTCGTCAAAATTGTTTACGCCGCGCGAGACGAAGCCTCCAACTGTTTTCGCCATTTCCGATTTGGCGTCCATGAAAGCCGCGACGTAGGCGTTGCGCTGTTCGATGCGCGAAGCGATAACATTGGTGCGGTTGGGGTTGTACGTCCCTAAACCCGTGGCTACGAAGACAATCCCCGAGTCAGGGCCCTGCCGGATGATCTGGCAGCCCTTTTTGGGTTCCTCGACGAGTTTGTTGATAGCGTCTTGCAGATTTCCCGCCGTCGTAACCGCGACGCCCAAGTTTGGGTCGGTCTCTGTTTTGACGGAAGCCTCGTCTTTGACAGTCAGCAGGTCGGCCCTCTGCTCCGCCGCCGCCTGCGCCGGAGGCAGAAAATCATCCGCGCTCAACGCCGCGTGAGCGACGCCCCGCCCTGCCGTTCCCAAAAAACCGATGGCCGCGATGACCGCCAGGAAAGGCAAAAAGAAAGCGGCGCGCTTTTTCACCTCGAATTTCTTTCCAGCGAAAACGATTCCCATAAAACAACGTGTCATGTTTATCTCTCCTCCAATGGCAGGTAACAGTCCATCCCTCCCGGCGTCAAAACACGCCGCGACGATAAACCGGCCTTCTTACGATTTTTGAAATTTATGAGTTTGGAAATTATGGATAAAACGTTGTGGGATAAATAACGATCTTGAAAAGCGAATTGTTTGAGAGTTACGTCAGGCTTTAGAAGAGCCTCCAAGCACAAAGATTGCCGTGCCGTGCCGTGCCGTGCCCATTATACGAATTGCCTTATTTCCAGCATCAGTATAATCCACTATTTACGCCCCTTCCCGGCAGAGAGGAAACACTAAACACCCGTTGCATTCTAAAGCCTCAAATAGATTAATAATTAAAGCATTCTATTCCCCCTGGTCTTTTTGTCAAGCCTCTTTTCGAGGCAGGGCAAACGCGTGAGGCAAGCCCCCGGGAGCCTGCCGGAACGCTACAGCAATACCGCCATGTTGTTGCGGTGTATCAGTTCTTCGTAGTCTCTGCGCCCCAGAATTTTTTCGATCTCACCCGTGCGCCTGCCCATGATTTTCGCGGCGTCGTCGTGGTTGTAGTTGCTGACGCCGCGGGCGATCTCGACGTTCGACGCGTTTTTCACGGCGATCACGTCGCCGGGTTCGAAGCGCCCCTCGACCTTTTTCACCCCGGAGGGAAGCAGGCTCTTTCCCCGGCGGAGCAGCGCCTCGGCCGCCCCATCGTCGACGACGACCGAGCCCTTTGCCGAGCTGCCGGCGGCGATCCAGCGCCGCCGCGACGCGTAGCCTTCCTCCCGGGAAGGGACAAAAAGCGTCCCCACGCTTTCTCCGTCCACGACGCGCCGGACGACGTTCGGCTCGTCGCTGGAGGCGATCACCAGAGGAATGCCATTCGGCATCGTCATGCGCGCCGCCGCGAGCTTCGTGAACATCCCCCCGCTGGAGAGGGAGCTGCCCCGGGTTTTCGAGCTTTCCAGCATCGCCTCCGTGATCTCGCTCACCTCGGAGATGAGGCACGCGTTTTTATTTTTGCGCGGATCGGAGTCGTAGAGCCCGTCGATGTCCGAGAGGATTATAAGCAAATCCGCCTCGACGTTGCAGGCCACCATCGCGGAAAGGGTGTCGTTGTCCCCGAATTTGAGCTCGTCCACCGCCACGGTGTCGTTTTCGTTGATGATGGGGATGACGCCGAAGTGCAGCAGCGAAAAAAGCGTGTGCCGCGAGTTCAGGTAGCGCTCGGGGTCCGAAAAGCAGTCGCGGGTCAGGAGAACCTGCGCGACGCTTTTGGAGTACTCCGAAAAAAATTTTTCGTACATGTGCATCAGGATGCCCTGGCCGATCGCGGCCAGCGCCTGCTTCTCGGGCAAACTCGACGGGGGGGGACAGTTGAGCTTGCCCACGCCCGCTCCCACGGCCCCGGAGCTTGTCAGCACCACCTCGCGCCCGGAACTGTGCAGGTCCGACAGATCGCGGGCCAGCAGCTCCATCTTTCCCAGGTTGACTTTCCCCGTGGGGTAGGTGATGGAACTGGTCCCCACCTTCACGACAATTCTTTTACGGTTGCGGAGATCTTCGCGTTTCACTTTGCGCCCTTCACACCCTTCAGGGGATATAGTGATTTAACTTAAGTTTACTGTAAGAGGCTAAAAGTTTTCCCTGACAGCGAGCTGTTTTCAGCTATTCCAACTTCAGGCTTTTTACCTGAATTCACTATAACTTCTCCATATTATCCCGTTGTCCTCTATTGTATAATGGATTGTGTAATAATCGCTCTTCAGGGAGGTCAATGCTGTGAAGAAATTTTTAAGGGAAAGTTTATGGGAGAGAAAGTTTTTGTGGAGAAAGTTCCCCGCGTTCCTCATGTTTTTTGCGCTGGCGCTCGCGGTGACGCCCGCTTCCGCGGCGGACTCGCTGGCCATCCAGAAGCTGCTGTTCGCCGACGACATAGCGGGACTGGGACAGTACACGCCTCACCCCGCGCGGTTCACGCTGGACGACGACTGCTGGGTCTACGTCGAGATGACGGGCTTTGCGATGCCCCTGACGCCGGACACGCAGGACGAGTACAGCCTTGATCTGACCCTGGACGTTCTGGTCAAACTGCCCCAGAGCGGGAGGAAGGTCGCCTTTCAGCCCGGGATGGCGAAGCTGGCGACCAAAGTACGCTCGAAACTGCCCGCGCAGTTCCTCTCCTTCGGGTTCTCCTTCGATGGATGGACTCCGGGGAATTACGCGCTGGAGGTCGGATTGCACGACAGTCTGGGAGGGCAGACCGTCAGCCAGGATCTGATTCTGCAGCTGGTGGAACCCACGGAGGCCGACACCAGAGCGAGGCAGGAACGCGAGGCTCAACAGCAGCAACAGCAGGCGCCCGCTCCGAAATAGCGTTTTCGTTCCAAATCAAAAAGCAGAATTACGATTTTAGGCTGTTATATTGGTATAGTGCACCTGAAGGAGGAATGTCCCATGACCGTGCGGCTGCGAAAGAATGAAACGCTTTTTTTGATGATCGACATTCAGGAGCGCCTTCTGCCGTCGATTCAGAACCCCGACGCGATTGTGCAAAACGGGGTGCGCCTGCTGAAAGCCGCGGAGGCGCTGTCCCTGCCCGTCGTATGGACGGAGCAGTACCCCAAAGGAATCGGCCCCACGGCCGCTCCGTTGAAGGAGAATCTGCCCGCGTCCGCGATTCGTTTTGAAAAATTGCACTTTTCCTGTTGCGACGAACCCGGTTTTACGGAAAAACTTCGAGAGCTGAATCGTCCGACGGTCGTGATTTTTGGCACAGAGACGCACGTATGCGTCCTGTCCACGACTCTGGATCTGATCAGAAGCGAGGGGTATGGCGTCGTTTTCGTCGCCGACGCCTCCGGAAGCCGCACCCGCGAAAACCACAACCTGGCTCTCGACGCCGCGCGGTCCCTCGGGGCCCTCGTCCTTCCCACGGAAACCGTCATATACCAGCTGCTTGAACGGTCCGGAACGGCGGAGTTCAAGGGGCTGCTGCCGCTCTTCAAATAGGCCGGCAGGAGAAACAGAGCGAACAATCCGCGGGAGAGGAGAGGTTCCTTCCCCGCGGATTGCTGGGCTTTTTCTTAATTTTCTGTCCCTGTGCCGAATTTTTACGGGTTACCCGACAGGGATTCACGCTGCGCTTCCTTCGTGGCCAAAAGCCGCACGACGTAAGAATCCGACCAGTCCCATCCCACCAGTCTTCCCAGAATAAGCGTCACAACCACCACGGCGAGGCAGGCGAAAAAAGCCCCGACCACGATCCATGTCTGCCTGCGAAAATCGGCTTTCACGCGCGTCGGCTGTATGTTGACGTCGCGTGGTTCTTCGATTTTAATGCCCTGTTTCGCGAGCTTTTCCCTTTCCCATTTTTCCCAAAGGCTCATACCGCAACCTCCTTTTCTGACCGGCGCATCTCTCGCGTTACGAGCCCGACGCCACGCCCGTATATATTCGAAATTTTAACGCATTTTCCCGTTTTACGCCTCCTGAAATGATATAATCCTCCCGCATAAAGCACTCAAAAACAGCTCTCTGTTTTTACTTTCTACGCTGGAGGATTTATCGTGTTCAGTTATAAACAGTTGCGGTCTCGGAGCAGAATTTTGACGTCGCGGGTATCGGAAGGGATGTTTTTTTTGCGTCGCTTTGTGGGCGCGCCGCGCCAGGTCGGCAGCGTGATGCCCAGCTCTCCCTACCTGATGCGGGCGATGATGGATAGAATCGACTGGGATCTGCCGCTGAACATCGCGGAGCTCGGCGCGGGAACGGGAGTTTTTACGCGGGCCATCGTCGGCAGGATGACTTCCGGGGAGAACCCGGACGAGAAATTAAACGGGAACCTGATGGTCTTTGAGATCGATCCGGCGTTGAAGGCCATCATAGAGAAGGAAATAGCGGGACTCGTGGTCTACGGCGACGCCCGCGAGCTTCCTCAGATTATGGAGAGCCTTTCCGTGCGGCAGCTGGATTACGTCGTATCCAGTCTCCCCTTCGCCGTTCTTCCGCCGCGCATGACGGCTTCCATTCTGGACGCGGTCGACGATGGTCTGAAACCCGACGGCAAACTGATCGCCTATCAGTATTCCAAACATATGAAGCCCTACTTCGAGAAGCGCTTCGAAAGCGTGAAAATCTCGTTCGTCCTCCGCAACGTACCCCCGGCGTTCGTGTACGAGTGCTCGAATCCGAAAAAAAAGAAATGAAGAAATAATCAGGTCCCGCCCCGATTTCAAAAACAATATCCATAAGCCCAGGCCCCTGTCGGGTCAGGGTCAGGGGGTCCGCGACCCGAGGTTTTTTGGCGAGGGGGCGGAAACCCCCAGGGGCTTTTACTTCTTCAGGGATTCTCCGAGCAGTTTTCCGTAAATTTTTTCGTGTTCCTTCAGAAGATGGTCGATGCTCCAGGCTGAGTCCGGCTTTGGTTTCTCCGGGCAGGGGTCGTCGACCGACAGGATCATGGCGGCGGCCAGAGCCGCGGAGTCACCCACGGGGAAAAGCGTTCCCCGCTCCGGGCTCGTAACGAGATCGCGAATCCCCCGCGCGTCGGCCCCCAGGACTGGAATGCCGAGGCAGAGAGACTCCATGACGCTGCGGTTCAGGCCCTCGCGCTCGGAAGGCAGTACGGTAGCGCGCGACGAGAGCATCAGGAGGGGAACGTCCGACCTCTGTCCCAGGAAGTGGACGCGCGCCGCGACCCCCAGCGAAAGGGCAAGCTGTTTCATCTCCTCCTCGAGCGGCCCCGTTCCGGCGAACGCCAGGTGAAAGTTCTTTCGTCCCGCCTTGGCCAGGGCATGAAGGGCGTCTTTGTGCCGTTTACCGGGGTTGAACTCCGCTACCATCAGGAACAGCTCGTCGTCTGTCGTCAGGCCCGGATCCGGATGGGCCTTTCCGGCGACGGAAATCGCCTCGGGCGAGTATGCGGAAAAATCCAGACCGATGCCCGGCAGCAGGGACAGGCGGTCCTCTTCCGCGATTTTATGCGCAAGGGCCGCCTCGTAATCCTCGGAGTTGAGGGTTATCGTGTGGTCGGTCCAGTCGCCCGCCAGTCGCTCCAGCGCGATGAAGAGCGCGTTTTTGAACGGGTTTCCCCCCGCGTAAAAGTGAAATCCGTGCGCGGTGTAGACGACCTTCGGGCGCGATTCCTCCGGAAGTTTGCGCAGGGCCAGGCGCGTGACGAAGGAAGCTACGGGGGTGTGAACGTGAACGATGTCGTATTTACCCTCTCCGACCAGCGAGCGCACACTGGCGCTCAGTTCCCTGAAGTTTTTGGGCCTCAAATTTTGAAGCGCCCAGGGATTTCGGCTGAAGGCGACGTCCCGACACCGGTCAAAGGTTCGCAGACACTCCTCACATGAGGAAACATCGCTGGACATGGCGTCGACCTGCCAGCCGGAATTTTTGAAATACCTCGCGTAGGGCAGCAAAAAAGAACGCAACGTCGCCGCCACCGTCGTTACCATCAGGAGCCTCGACATATTCGGGTCCTCCTTTCCATGAAGGGTGCATGTGACACCCATGAGTCTCCATCGGGAGTATAACCCATTTTTCTCCAGAAGTCGCGAACCGGCGTATTTTTTGTCGTTTCGGCGTATCGCCCCCGCAGGGTCGTCACTCCCTCGGCCGTCAGTTCCTCCTCGATTCCCGAAAGCACGGCATCCTCGACCCCGCGCCCCATGACGCGACAGCTCATCAGGAAGGTGTCGACCTCGGCGGTATGGCCCACATTCGGGGGGAGAACACCCCGCGGTTCCAGCCGGACGATGACGAGGCAGATTCTTCCATAATCTCCGAAGCGGTCCCGCAGGGCGGCCATCCAGACGCGCAGGTCCGGAGAGCCGTGCATCGCGGCGAGGTCCGCCTCGGTGTAGCGCTGCGTCGTCAGGTTGAACTGGTTGGTCTTCTGCGTGAGCTGCGCCGCGCGCGCGATCTCGTCCTCACGGAGCCGGTGCAGGTCCAGCTTCATTTCGAGCGAGGCGAGGTAGTCGTCCAGGGACAGATGGGCGCCCCGCTCCACCTCTCGCCTCGACTCCGCCTGGTACATCTCCGTTTTGCCGCGATCCTCGTCGCCGACGCGCAGGGCCGTGAAGTACGTCCGCGCGACCCTGCCCATGAACGCGGGCAGCGCGGACGAATCGGACGGAAAGTCCTCCGGAACGGCGACGCCGGGCAGCGCCGCCCTGACGGCCCCGCGTTCCAGCGGATTGTCGTCGACGAACACCAGAGAATCCAGGCCGATGTTCAGCTCCCGGGCGATCGCCGCGATGTTGTCCGGCTTGGGGTTCCAGTCGGCCCTGATTTTGACGAAGTCGCTCTCCCGCAGCAGCATGTGCGGGTGCTCCCTGAAGGGACGCAACGCGTCCTCCAGGTTGTTTTTGGAGGCGATGGCCAGAAGGATTCCCTGCGCGGCAAGTTCCCCGGCAACGCGCTGTGCGTCCCGATACTGGGATCCCATGCCGACGGAGGCGAGTTCGATACCCTCGATCCCGTCCTCGCCGATGACTCCGCCCCAGAGGGTATTGTCCAGGTCCAGAACGAGGCATTTTCTGCGCCCGCCCCGAACCGCGTTTTCGACGCGCAGGATCTCCCGCGCCAGAAGGGTCTCGCCCTGCTGAGAAAACGGAAGCGAGCCGAAGTACCACATTTTGGAGCTATAAAATCGTTCCCGTCCCGCGTCGGCCGCAAGTTCGGCGACGTCGAGCACCGGGACGCCCATCTTCTGCAGCTCGTCGCGCCAGAGGGCGGCGGCCCGGGCAGAGAAGTTTTCCCCCGTCAGAGGGCGAGCGGCGGAGGCGGGCAGGTCCAGCGTCGAGACGACGAAGATTTTTTCTTCGTGAGCGGCCCGTGCCTGCGAGAGTATTCTGAGCGGCCCGGAAAGGACGTCGATAAAGCGGAAGTCCACTCCGTCGGGGAAGAGCGCGGGACCATGCAAAAGAACGCAGATCGTCTTCACCTCGTCCCCCCGGATCGCGGAGGACGGGTCCAGCAACTCGGTCCGCCACGCGTCGAACCCGGAGGAGACGAATACGTCCTTCCCCAGCTCTTTTTTCACGCGCAGGGCGAGGCTTTCGACGGTAACGTTGGATAAAAGCGCGATCCTCTCCGTCAATTTCATCCACCTTTCTTTATGACCCTCGCGGGGTATCCCATGACGGTGCAGTAGTCGGGAACATCGTTCAAAACAACGCTGCCGATGCCGACAACGGTGTCCGATCCAACGGAAAGGCCCTGCAGAATTTTCGCGCCCGCGCCGATGAGGGCTCGCGCTCCGATCTTCACGTTGCCGGAGATGCCGACGCCGGGCATTATCGCGCAAAAATCCCCCACGACGGAGTCGTGCCCCACCTGTGAGGAGACGTTCAAAAAGGAACAGACTCCGATCGAAGCGTTCACGGCGACAAAACAGAAGGGGGACACGATCGCGCCGGGAGCAAGCGAGGCCGACGCCTCGACATACGCCAGCGGGTGTACCAGCGTTGGGAAGATGATGCCGGGATTTCGCGTCAGGCTTGCGTACAGGTCCGCTCTGACGGAGGGCGACGTCAGCCCCATCGCCACGGCCGTCGGGGTGGTTCGCGACGTCAGGCGCTCGCGGCCTCCGAGAACGGGATACCCGCTCACCATCGTTCCGACGGAAAGAGAATCGTCGATGAAACCCAAAAAGTTCCACATCCGTCCGCCGGGGTCCGTCGCGCGAACAAGGCCCTCCATCTCCTGTCCCAGTCCGCCCGCTCCGTATATGACCAGGTCGTGCATTCAGCTTTTCCTGACGGAGTGTCCTCCGTCCAGAACAAAGGTCTGCCCCGTGATCCAGCGCGCTCTCTCCGAGAGAAGGTAAACGATGAAAAGGGCGACGTCATCCGGATCCCCCAGCCCCAGAGGGTACCCCTCCTCCAGCGTTCTTCTCTGCCCCTCATCCATTTTATCGATGAACTCCATCGACATGTCCGTGCGAACAACCCCCAACGCCAGCGCGTTCAGGCGAATTTTCCGACCCGCGAGTTCCGCGGCCGCAGCGGGAATAAAGCCCTCGAGCGCGCCCTTGCTGGCCCCGTAAAGAGCCTTGCCCAAAGCGCCCTCGTGCGCGGCCATGGAGGAGAGCAGCACGAACGAGGCTCCGTTCGCGTCGTACGCTCCTTTTTTTGAAAACAAACGAATCAGCTCGAACGCGGCGAACGTATTGACGCGAAAAATTTCTTCGGCAAGCTGAGTTTTGGACTGCGTGAGAGGCATCGTTTTCTGCATTCCGGCGGCGTAAAACATACCCGACACGCCCCCCGTGAGGTCGACGATTTTTGACGCGCAGTCCTGCAGTTCTCCGGTTTGCGCGAAATCGAGCGGAACGATTTTCAGTCGGTCTTCGCCGACGTCGGGGAACTCCTCTTCGATTGCTCGCGTGTTTCGGGCGGACGCGACGACGGACCAGCCCTCCCGCAGCAGAAGGCGCGTCGTCGCCAGCCCTATTCCCCGCGACGCCCCGGCCGCGAGAATCCATCGGCCCGCCATTCAGACCTCTTCCTGCACAAAAGACAAAATATCCCGCACCGATTTGATGTCGGCTATTTTTTCGATGGGGACTTCATAGCCCGCTTCATCCAAAGCCATGACGATCTGAAGCGTCTTCAGAGAGTCCCACCCGGCAACACCGTCGACGGAACTGTCTCCGGAAACGGACGTTCCCAGCACTTCGGACACGATGCCGATAATCCGCGCGTCATTTTGCATTACGAATCATTCCCCGTTCCATATCTGAAAAGTCTGCCCGCTATCTTTTTTCGCTCGCGCCGCAACGCTTTCGAACCGTCGCGCAGGCCCCTGAACACATCAAAATTTCTGTGCTTCAGGGCGTTCCAGGCAAAATGGATCAGGTGAAACGCCCTGAAAAGAACCCAGCGTAAACAATAAGAAAAAAAACCGTCGTTGCGGTATACCTCGTCGAAAAGGAGCCCCATATTGAACCACCTCGCGGCAAAAAGGTTCTTTATATTGGGGCGCCCTCCGGCAACACTGTAATGAACAAAATTCCCGTACAGCCCGTTGACCATTTTACGTTTCAAATTATGTTTGAGACAGAAAGAAAAAGCAAAATCCTCACCTATGGCGTAACCCCCAAAACGCTGGAACGCCTCGGGGAAAAAGAAGCTCAGAGTCGTAAAAACCTCCATGCAAAAGGCCATCCCGCAGCCCGGGGCCCAATCGACCTCCTGGCCTTTTTCCTCGGGAGGCGCCATATAATGATAAAGACAGGGCAGCAACACCCTC
>JAITPZ010000161.1 GCA_031289165.1 Synergistaceae bacterium | reverse complement strand
AAATACAGTCATAGTAACCATGAACGCAAAGTACAGAAGAACCTTAAATTGTGGACATTGATACGCTATCTCTTACTCCCAAAACATACCGGTAACATCTGAAAAAGAATCACTCTCATTTTTATAGAATCGCTGATTGGTCGAAGGGCTGATTAACGGTCCCCGCGCTTCTATATATGGCCCGCGCTTAACGAAGTCGAAGCACCGCATCCAAGGTTCTGGTTCGCCGGCGCATCCCGAGTACAAACACGTTTTCAGGCCCCGCGTTCCGGCGTATTCACACATGGCGATAAATTCAGCCCGATTCGATTCATCATTACCCTCGCCCAGGAAACAAACACAGGTAACAGCATAATAGAGATGAAGCAGTTTTTCAAAACTGTCTTTCAGGACATCGCCGTCTTCATTTTGCAACCAGGGCGACTGGCAGTTTTCGCAGGCGTTCGGGCAACCCGCAATATGAATGACCAAACTGTATTCCCCAGGCACCTCTTTGTATGAGCCGCCCGCTTCGGTAAACAGCAACATGCCTTGCCCTCCCAACATTACCGGACTAAGAAAAAAAGTTATTTGCTTTCTTCCTGGAGCAAATCAGAAAAAAGGAGGACTGTTTTCGACATCCACTCATCCAGGACCAGGTAAGCACTTCTCAAAGAACACTTTTCAAACTGTGGCAGTTTTAGAACTTCATCCGCTCTGATGATGCTCAGGACAGGGATAGATTCCTCTGATAATTTCAAACCTTCACCAGCTCGCCGGTGTCGGATCCTCCCTTCAAAAGAAAAAGGCGTACTGACGACACCGACAGGCCTGACTTCCATTTCATTGAGAATTTGCGCCAGAAAAGGCAGAGTATATGAGCTTTCGCCACCCATACCCGCTGTTAGAATGACCGTATCGGAATTGATGAATCGTTTGATGTTCTCCCTGCTTTCGTCAATGAATATCCTGGCTGATTCTATATTTTCGCTGCTGCCACGGCCTTCGAATTCTGGCAATAACAACAGTTGAGATTCAGCTGCGGATTGAAGTAACGCACGCCTGTCTGAAGTTATCACTCCGACATTGGGTGAACGTGGCAATTTTTCAAGCAGGTAATTTACAATATTTATCCCGGACTTCCCCATTCCAATGACCTGCAAAGTCTGCGTCCCCTCTTTTCGTCTTCATATTTTCTCCCCTTTTATATTCTATGATATTACAAAATCCGCAGACGGGGGTGTTGCGCATGAAACTGCTGATCGTGGAGGACGAACCCGCCATTGCCGACGTGATCGGAGCCTATGCCGCGCGCGAGGGATATCAGACCCGGTGGGCCGCGGACGGAGAGGCCGCGCTCGAGCTCTGGAAGGACGATTCGTTCGACCTCGTGCTTCTGGACCTGATGCTGCCGAAGCTCACCGGCGAGGAAGTATGCCGGCGCATTCGCGCGGGTTCCGGCGTTCCGATCATCATGCTGACGGCGCGGGGAAGCGAAAACGACATCATCGCGGGGCTCGACGCCGGCGCGGACGACTACGTCGTCAAACCGTTCAGCCCTCGCGTTCTGATGGCGCGCGTCCGCGCCTGTCTGCGCAAAAACGGGGACGCGCAGGACGACATGAAAAGTATTCTGAGGGTGGGCAGCCGGATCGAGGTGGACCCGAACCGCGTGGAAATCCGGAAGGACGGACAGCCTATTTCCGTCACGCGCAACGAGTTTCTGATCTTTTCGACGCTCGCCGTTCCCCCCGTGCGCACCTGGTCACGGGACGATATTATCCGCGCGGCGCTGGGAGACGAGTACGACGGCTTCGATCGCACGGTGGACACCTACATCAAAAACCTGCGCAAAAAGCTGGCCGAGCCGGGGCACGAAAACGGATGGATACAAACCGTACACGGCTTCGGCTACAAGATCGACGACTCGGGAAAGGACCCTTCATGACGATCAGACGCTCCCTTCGAACGCATCTGCTGCTGCTTTACGTTCTGCTGGCGCTGCTCTCCGGCATCATCGTGCCGATGGTCAGCATGCACATAACTCTGGCGGAGTTCAGAAGTTATCTGCGGGAGAGAAAGAAATACGACATCGACGAACTCGCCGACTCTCTGGTTTCCCTCTATCAGGAAGACGGCAGGTGGAACCAGGAACGGGTGCGGGACGTTCTGCGCCAGACCTCGAGGATGCCCATGATGGCTCTGGCGCTCTACGACGCGGAAAGGCAGAGGGTTTTCCCCATGCGGACGGTGCAGGGAGGGCCGCCTCCCGTCATGCCCAGAGATGAGGACGCGCCGCAGGGAAATGATATCCGGGCGGGTGAGCCCCTCAAAAGCGGCTTCAACAGAATCTTCCTGGAGTCCAATGGCAAGGGCATCGGTACGCTGGTCGTCGCTGTGCCTCGTCTTCCCGGAAAAGTCGAGCTGATGTTCGTGAAACGCCTTGGACTCTACGCTGTCGTCGGAGCGATCTTCATGGTCGCGCTGGCCTGCGCGCTGGGCTTTATCGTCGCCGGCGGCCTCAGCCGTCCCGTGCTTCGGGCCGCGGAGCGCGCGCGCCGCATCAGCCGGGGCGAATACGACACGACTCCCGAAAAACTCAGCGGCATCCGTGAAATGGACGCGCTGTCCGAAAGCGTCGACGAGCTGGGACACGCTCTGGACGGGCAGGAAAAGCTGCGCAAGCGACTGATGGTCGATATCGCGCACGAGCTGCGCACCCCCCTCACCGTGGTCAAGTCGCAGCTCGAAGCCTTGGCCGACGGCGTCTGGGCCGCCTCGCCCGAGCGTCTGGAGCTTTGCGTGATGGAGGTCGATCGTCTGAGCGAGCTGATCGCGGAGGTGGAGCGCCTGTCGAACCTCGAAGGAGAAATCCTGAATCTCCATTCGGAAACGAGGGACTTGGGGAGTTTTCTGGCGGGGATGCTGGATTCCTTCGGGCAGCTTTTCACGCGCGCGGGGATCACTCTGACCCGAAAACTTCCGGAAGGGGAAAGCATCGTGGCCGACATCGACGTCGGACGTTTCCGCCATGTGATCGAAAACCTTCTGTCGAACGCCCTGCGATACACGGAGCCGGGAAAAAATGTGGAGGTTCGCCTCGACTCTTCGGACGGAAACGCCAGAATAGAGATAGAGGACTCCGGGATGGGCATCGAACCGTCGGACCTTCCGCACGTTTTCGATCGCTTCTACCGGGCGGACGCGTCGCGGACGCGCGGCACCGGAGGACGCGGCGTCGGGCTCGCCATCGCCAGGGCCGCGGTCGAGGCGCACGGTGGCACCATATCCGTAAGGAGCACTCCCGGCAGGGGCAGCGTATTCACGGTAACGTTGCCGCACGTGTAAAAATCAGGGAGGATTTCAGCGATGGCTCCTGATGAGGTCAGGGGGTCCACGACCCCTTGCGGGGCTTGGGGCAGGGCCCCAAAGCTGTACTTTTCTGAAACAGGTTTCAAAGGAAGCGCCGTATGTACGATCTCGTTTTGAAGGGCGGGACGGAGTGTTTGCGGGAACGGCGGGCCACGGATGTTTTCTCCCGCGCTGACGCGACCGATACAATAACGGGGTGTGATGTCAATTCGCAATTCGCTGCTATGGCTTTTGACTATTCTGACTTTGGACCTTTGACTTCAAATTGGTGTGAAGTACGAGGAGTGTGACGACTGTGGCGTGGAATACAACGTGGGCGGAATTTTGGAAGGGATTTTCCAGATTTCTGCTTTTTGGAGCCGGAATGGTGTGCGGCGGCGCCGCCGGTCACCTTTTTTATCTCGAACGGTATCCCTCGGGGCTGGCCATGTTCGCGCTGACCGCCCTCTTTCTGTTTTTCGCGATGAGCGACCTGAGTTCCCTGCGGAACAGAGAACCGGTCGATGACGATTTTTCGGGATCGGATGCCGGCCTGCGGGGAACCGTGGAGGAACTTGCGCTGCTGGTGGCGGACAACGCCCTCAACGGCGCGAAGAATATCGGACGTACTCTGCCGTACAGCCCCATGGACCTTTCGAAGCTGGAGGACCGCCTTATTCCGCTTCTGGAGAATCTGAACATCTCCACAGAGGACAAAAAGCACGTCGTCGAGGAGATCGACAAACTTCGCGCCCGCTCTCGCCAGACCGAGGGCCGCCGGGCCCTCAGCGGCAGGTTTTAGCCATATTCTTTTAAGGGGTTTCCCCGGTGAAAAAAACAAAAACGGGTCTTTCCATGAGTTGTCCCCGCCTCACGTCAGAATTTTCCCTGTAGACGTGCAGTTGCAGCCTGATCGCCTGCTCCGTTCCGCTGACGGACAGCTTCCCGTCGAGCGTCGTTTGCTTTGCGGCGACGCTGGGGTCCGACACGATTTTCTGCGAGGCTATGGTGGAAATCCCCTCGCGCTCTACCGTGGCGAAGGCGTTCATTCGGCTTCGTACGTCGAGGGTCACTCTCAGGGTGTAGCCGATCGAGGAGATGACCGCCAGGACCCCTGTGACCAGAATCATCAGGGCGCAGATCACCTCCGGAAGCGTGAATCCTCCGTTTTTTAGCTTTACAATGCGTCTCGAGTTCATGGCCAGCCTCCTCAGCTCAACTGGACATGTTTCGACCATGTAACGGGGGGGACATCCGCGGCTTCGGGGTAGATATCCAGGGAGACGCCCCACACCGTTTTGTCCTGTTTCGTCCCCGACGCCGCCGCGGCGTACTCGCCGCGGACAAAAAGAATATAGGACCTGGAGCCATGAGGAGTCACCCTGTAGCTAAATTTCATCCCGGGGACTCCCGACAGGCTGGATGAGTCCACGCTGAGTTCTCCGGTCCCCTCCGCGTTCAGGCCTGCGGGCCACCAGGTGTTCGCGTTTTCCACGAGGCTGTCGGCCAGGGTTTGAGCCAGGCTCAGGGTAGCCTGTTCCAAAATGCTCCGCCGTTCGAAAAATGTGTCGTAACCGATATTCATTTGCGCCAAAGAGAACATTGCCGTACAGAGAACCACGAAAATCAGCGTCACGATGATCGTGACAGGCAACACGCCGCCGCGCCGCGGACGTGAAAAGAAAATTTTCCATCTCGCCTTCATTATAAATTTTTCCCCTTTCCATTTATTTAGATTAAATCACAGTTTATTATTATAAAAAATTGCAAACACAATTATTCAAACAAATTAAGAATTTATTATGTGCCCATGAAAATATCAACCTTTATAAAATGAAATTTTAATATAACTTTAACATTGCATAATACTTATGTAAATAAATATAAATTAAGTATAACATTGTTTTATTCTTATAAAACAAAATTTAAATTAAGTATAATATAGTATAATCCTTTGTCAAAATAAATTAAAATGTATCGATCGAAAGAAGGTGTGAATATCATACAACATCTTCGAATTTATGAAAAATATTGATTAATACTGCGTTTATGGAATTTATAAATGTCGTGCCGTATTTATTGAAAGGGGAAGAAGTACATGAAAAACAGCGTGTGGGGTCGTTTAAAAAAATGTTGTGGATTTACGCTGGTCGAGATCCTGACGGGGGTGATGATTGGCGTCGTCGTTTTCGGCGCCGTGGTCATGCTGATGGGACAGGGACTCAATGTGGTCGGGGCCAATGTCGCTTATTCAGTGGCGCAGCGGGCCGTTCTTTCCGTGAATGAATTTTTGCCCAAAGACATCGCTTACGCCGGAGCGGTGGAAATCCTCGTTCCTCCCCACGACATCACGGACGATTTACTGAACGAGGAATGGCACTACATCGTGCGCAAAGACGACAAAGTACGTCACCTTTACTGGAGCGACGGGCGCAGAGACGACCCCATTCCGGGTTCGGAGTTCATTACAAATCTGAGTTTCGACGCGACCGTTTTTTCGCCCGACTTCCCCGGGGGACGGGCGTTGCGCGTCTTTGTCGAGGCCGAATACAACGAGAAGAAAGTCTCGTTGAACCGTTCCCGTCTGGTTCGCGCCCCAGGCGGGGTGACGGGGAAGGACAACGCCCCTGTCGACGCCGCTTTCCCCGGCGGGCCGATCCTGCGCTTCCGGATGGCGTCCGAGGAGCCGCCTCTGGAGGTACACATATTCGGGAGTTGGAACACGGGCAGCGAACAGGTCTGCTTTGACTACGCAAGTCCCGATACCTGGAAAAGCACCAGGGAGTGCGGAATCGTGACCCGGCTGGACGCCGCGCTGCGCCTTTCAGAGCAGATGTACAAAAAAGTGGATGTCGATGAGCCTCCCCTCTACACGTGGATTGCCGTTTCGCCCGACGTCCTGTTCTCGGCGGGCGAGAAACTCAAAGGGAGCGCTTTTGCCGCTCTGTCCCAGATGGGAAAACAGAAAGCGCTGCTGGACGTCCTGCGAAAGCGCCTTCCTCAGGTCGAAGAGGGCACGAAATCGCCTGGAATAAAGACAACGCCCCAGGAACTCATGGAAGACCCCTTCAACACGGCGCTCTCACCCTCCGCGGCCGGTTACGGCTTTCGCATTTTGGAGATATCCCAGGGCGAACGGCTGCGCCAGAGCGACCGCAGCGGCAAATTGGAGGACCCCTTCGATATCGGGGGCATCGTCAACACGATGCTGAGGGAGCCCGGCGAGTATCAGGGTGTTCCGATCATCGTGGCCGCCCACTATAAGCTGCAGGACGGGACATGGGAGATAATGCCCGCCTTCGCCAAACTCGGCGAGAACTCCGGCGGCACTCTGTGGGAGAGGGTCATGCGTACGGTGACGGAGGGAACCAACGTCGGCAGGGGCGAGTACAAAAACGAAAACGCGGGGCTCTCGAAGCTCGTTCCCAACAAGGACAATACGTTCACGGCGTTTGGGACGACGACCTCGCGACAGAGGGGCCCCCAGATCCTGCTGGAGCTCACGGACGACGATTTCAAACATCTGGGGACAGAGACCGGCGTCTGCGGAGTGACCAACTACACGCTGTACATGGAGGGACAAATGACCTACAGCGGGACGCTTGGCGGTCAAAACAGAATAGACGGCGGGTATGGCGTGTTGCTGAACGGATCCGCCGCCCAGACGGCCAAACTCCCGACCGGGCCCGAAAACCTGTCCTCAGGCTACATATTCCAGATTGACCCCGGCGCGGGCGGATTTCTTTTTCGTCATGCCTACTATAAGAACATACCCCTGAGCGCGGCCCAACTCGATCTCAGCGACTCAAAAAACCCCCGGATCAATCTTTACGACCACGACGCGTCCGTCTCCTTTGGCGTGCACCCCCTTTACGTATACGACGCCTCCAAATCCACCCACACCAGACCCCGCACCCTGGAGGCAGCCCGGAAAGTCAATTTCTTCACCACTCCGGACCCGTCCAACCCCACGATTTTTACGGAAAATTTCAATGAAAACGCGGGCATCGTCAACGCCAATCAACGCGTGTACTATCGTCTGCCGTTCTTTCCGGAGGGTTACTTCAACACGTCGAACTCCGGCAATTATCACGGCAGTCACTCCGCCTACGACGGCATACTCGCCGTGGCCGGAACCGCCTCCGCCTCCGGGTACTCCGGAGCGAACGACACTAACGGCGTCAACAATTTCTATCCCTACTATACGCTCAAATACACACAGGGCACCTTCACCGAGGGGCGAAATAAAATCGGCCTGAGTCACTACCTGGAATACGGCGGGCCCTACGGCATGACCTTTGGCGGCGGCAACCGGTCCGTATATAATCCCAAGCTGATGCAAACCTGGCATTTCTACTACAATCCCACCGACGTCGGGCCCAACGAAAAACCGCTCACCAAACCGGATATTCAGGTCAGGGACGCGGTGGACACGCGAAGGGGTTTCCGCTGGGATTTGGACAGGGACGACACCCAGTGGAGGTCCGTGCCCAGAGGCTGGAGTACGCGGCATATCATCAGGCTGACGGTGCTGGAGATCACCCGTGACATACACGCCTGGGAGGTGGAAAAGGAGTGGCGGCCGAGGATTCACCACGTCAGCTCCACCGACTCGGACTATCCCTGGAACAATCCGGACTGTTACGAGAACGACGACGTCATTCATAAGGCGGGGGACATGTTTGTCCGAATGGAGATGATTCAGCTCAAAAAACTGAATCCCGGCAACGGCGACGTCGACATCAGAGACTCTCGAAACTACGTCTATTCAAAACCCATCTGGTTCGGCAAGTTCAGGGGGGACTCCTGGAAGGGCGACGCTCCATCTCTGTTCAAAAAGATGGGGAACCGCATGATGCACCTGGTGTCGGAGCCTGAGCCGAAGGGAGGAGACGCTCAGACCTTCCGGGGCAGGGGCATGAGGATACGCTCCTGGAAGGACAACTTCAGAGGCTGGGATTTCGATAAGCCGAATTACGACTCCAGAGACTACACATGGGTAAACGATCTTATCGGAAAAAATTATGGACTGACCCCCTTTCACCCGGATATGGAGGGCGGCGAGAGCGGAGGGGACGAGGTGGTTTGGACGCCGCCCGTCGCCATCGACCTGAAGGGGTACGGCGTCCATGGCGACTGGGGAGAACGTAACGACATGTTCCTGCTGGAGACCCTGCAGAACCCGCGACATGAGCTGTTCGGCTACAGAAGCGTCAACTCCGAAGGGCGAACCGTGGGCGGGTACTATCTTTCCGGAGGCCCGTCGCTCAACGCGGCGATCAACGCCAGGGCCAACGTGGGTTTCACCAACGACGTGCATTCGGTTTATCAGTATGGAGACCGACGAGGCGACACCTACGGGAACTACGCCTTCACCGGGGAGAAAGTGGAGTTCGAGAGAAGGCTGAAAAACCCCGGGAGCCCTCCGGCGAAACCCGGCCCGGACGACTACGTCTACGCCTACAACGGGAAATATACCCCCATGATTTACGGGCGTTTGAGCATGCAAAGGCCCTGGGAAATGAGGAATACGCCGATTTATGGTCTCTATGCGCTGCGCAACTGGGACTACACGCTCTTCGAGCGCATTGGCGGCGGCTCGGACACCTCGATTTTAGGCGAAAATCCCTATAATCCCGTTTACGACTTCAATAAATTTTCGTGGCGGGAAGAAAATTCACACGAGAATATCGAACGCAACGACCAGGGGTTTGCGACCAAGCGCTTCCTGATGGTGGTTCAGGGCTTGCAGATGCCGTACCAGCCCAATCGGATCAAGGCTCTGGACGACCTCCTGCCCTACACCAGCGCCACTCCCGGCGCCGCCATCAGGAACGGGGTATTTACAGCCGAACCGAAGAAAATCGTGCCGGCCGAAAAAGCGTCGGACCTGGGAGGCTTGTCGTCCGAACACGAGTACTACTACCGCCGGACTCCCGCGGGTTCGCCCGACCAGGCTTACAAACCGGATCGCAGGCGCATGCTCGGTTTTCGTTTTTGGGCCGGCGACAGTTCGGGCAACGACACCAGCAAACACAATGATGCCTGGGTCACCGGCGCCCAGAACCCCAATCAGTTTAAGTTCTACGACATGTGGTTCGACGCGGGATTCTCGCCCGGCGAGGTGCGCCGGATTCTGGGGCTGGATCCCTCCAGGTACCCGGACAACGACCCGAATCTGGGCGAGAAAATCGCCGAGTTCTACAAAACGAAGCCCTGACGCGGCGTCATAACGCGAGAGCATCAAACAGAAAGTCGCGGAATTTTTTGAAAAGCTCAGGGGGCCGCTCCGCCTTCCTGAGCTTTAATCGACCCTTCAATGAACATTACCCTGAATTACTCAAATATTGTTAAATGAGGCAGGGACTGTCGGTCATATCGGCCCGATCTGTTAGTATATTAGATGAAAAAGTTATTCGAAGACGGGCGAGGAGGGGTTGGCGTTGGGTGAAAATGAAAAAGTCAAAGTAGCTGTGGTTCAGGCGTCCCCGGTGGTCATGGACTGTGGGGCGACGCTGGAGAAGTGTGCCGATATCGTCGGGAGCCTGGGGCGGCAGGGGGTGCAGATCGCCCTCTTTCCGGAGGTCTTTATCCCGTGCTATCCCCGGGGCCTCTCCTTCGGGACCTTCATCGGCAGCCGTTCACCCGAGGGGCGAGGGGAATTTCTGCGCTACTACAGGAACAGCATCGACGTGCCCGGCCCGCAAACGGATCGTCTGGGACAGCTCGCCGCGTCCGCGGGACTATACCTTTCCATCGGGGTGACCGAGCGCGACAACGGTACGCTCTATTGCACGCTGCTCCATTTCGCTCCGGACGGGAGGCTTCTGGGGAAGCACCGTAAGCTCAAGCCGACGGCGGCCGAGCGGATCGTCTGGGGCGAGGGCGACGGCAGCACCCTCCCGGTCGTCGAAACTCCGTGGGGAAACATGGCGGGGCTGATCTGCTGGGAAAATTACATGCCCCTGGCGCGGAGCGCTCTTTATGGCAAAAACGTGTCTCTTTACCTGACGCCCACCGCCGATTCGCGGGAGAGCTGGCAGGCCACAATCCGTCATATCGCGATGGAAGGGCGCTGTTACGTCCTGAACTGCAACCAATTCGTCACCAGGGAAATGTATCCCGCCGACATCGGAGGCCAGGAGGGCCTTGCTCTCCTTCCCGACGTGATGTGCCCCGGAGGGAGCGCCATCGTCGATCCTCTGGGCGAATACGTGGCAGGGCCGGTCTTTGGCAGGGAAGAAACCCTGATCGCCGAGCTGGACATGGACAGGATCTGGAGCTCCCGCTTCGATTTTCACGTCACCGGACACTACTCCCGCCCGGACGTCCTGCGCCTCGTGGTCGACGAAACCCCCCGCAGGAACGCCGTCTACGAAAGCGAGGAATCCATCGACGGCGCGTAAATTTCAGGAGCGCGTTCATTTATAAAATTGGGGCCTCCGAAGCGTAAAATATGGATTGTTGCTGCGCTCTTTGCGGCTTTTCTCCAGGTCCGGCTCCGCGTACGTCAGTCCCTCGTTTTCGCCCGCCCTGACCAGCAGGCCGCCTTTCGTGTCCGCGACCAGGGACTGTCCGATAAAGTTCATCGCGTCCTCGCGCCCGACGCGGTTGCACATGGCGATATAAACGCCGCTGTGCATCGCCTGTACGCGGATTTCCCACTCGAAAAGCTCCATGGGTTCCCCATCCGTATTGGCGGTGGGAATCAGGACGAGGTCCGCGCCCAGGAGGGCGCAGGTGCGGACGCTTTCCGGAAGATGGCGATCGAAACAGATGACGATCCCCACCCCGCCGAAGGGAGTCTCGTACACCCTGAAGCCGTCGTTGGACGGAGAGTAATAGTCCTGCTCGTAAAAGAAAGGGCACTGCATGATGTGCACCATCCTGGAGATGCCCTGGATTTTGCCCTCCGCGCTGATGAACAGGGAAGCGTCGTAGTACGCCCCATCTTCCCGGAGGTAGACGTTGGGAGACGCCATAATGCGCCGCTCCCTGCACAGGTCGGCCATTTGGCGAATATACTCGTGTTCCGTGGTCAGCGCGTAGCGTTCCGCGCCTCCTGACAGCCCGCGATACTGCGGAAAAAACGGGGACAACTGCACCTCGGGGAAAAACACCAGATCCGCTTTGTTGCGGGCGGCCTCTTCAATTGCCGACAGGGATTTTCGAAAATTCTCCTCCATCGAGTCGCTCATTTTCATCTGCGCCATCGCGATTTTCATTTTACACATCCTTTTTTCTGATGATGATTTCATCCTGAGTACGGGGCGTGTACTTGCCCAAAAATTAAACCAAACCGCGTTGGCTTCCTGCGAAGTTTGAGGTATGACTGTTCAGCATCCCTCCCGTTCGGTCTTCAAATACGTGTAGATTCTTTCGAGTCCCGTTTCGAGCAGCGCCCTCGGGCAGGCGAGATTCAGTCGGATGTGGCCTTCGGAGTTGGCTACAAACA
>JAITPZ010000060.1 GCA_031289165.1 Synergistaceae bacterium | reverse complement strand
TCCGATCTCCCTCCTGGGCGGCGAAGCGCGAACACGCGAGGTCGAAGCTGGACCTCGTAAGGACGGTAATGAACTCCGGGTATTCTCACCACGGAGCCAGCAAAACGAAAACCTCCACGGTCTCGTGGAATTCGAGCAGCAAATCCCCAGGCGAGGACATAACTGAAAATCTGGAAGTCCTGCGGGAGCGGTCCCGCGATCTTTACGCGGGCGGCGCTCCAATGGGGCGCGGCGCTATCGAGCGCGTCGTGCTGAACTCCGTCGGTCCGGGGCTCAGCCTGAACTGTCGCGTTGCCGGGGAATACCTGGGCATGAGCGACGAGCAGGCCGCCGAGTGGGAGCGCAACGTCGAACAGGAGTTTGGCCTGTGGGCGGAGTCGAAGGACTGCGACATTACAAGGTCGATGAATTTTTACGAGCTTCAAAACCTTTGTTTCCGATCCACGCTGGTAAACGGCGACGCTATTGTCCTCATGCCGGTCAGTCCCCTGCAGGGAGGACTCTATGATCTGCGTGTGGCGTTGATAGAGGGAGACCGTCTGTGCGTGCCGTCTCCGAGGCCGCAGGGGAAGATCGTCGACGGCGGCGTCGAACTGGATGATAATGGCGTGCCGGTCGCATACTGGATCGCCAATCGTCACCCGCTGGCCGAACAGTCGGGGCAACCGAGGCTCACATATCAGGCTGTTCCCGCGTTCGGAAAGAAGACAGGCCGCCGTAACGTCCTGCACATCATGCCTTTCGAGCGTATCGGCCAGCATCGGGGCGTCCCGTTTCTCGCGCCGGTTATCGACACGTTAAAGCAGCTCGGACGCTACACCGACGCGGAGCTGATGGCGGCGGTCGTGAGTGGAATGTACGCCATATTTTTCGAACATGACATAAAAGATGTCGAATACGGCGAGGAAGAATACGCGACGGATGACGGCAGCGCGTCTCCGCAGGGGCTTCCCGAAGATTTGAACCTGAAAGAACTAATGTATGGCGGAGCTATGGACCTGCCGGGCGGTGTAAAGGCTACGTCGGTGTCGCCCGGGCGACCCAACCAGGCTTTCGACGCCTTCGTAATGTCCCTGACTCGTCAGATAGGCGGGGCGTTGGGAATACCGGCGGAGCTTCTGTTTTTACACTTTACGGCGTCTTATTCGGCGTCGCGCGGCGCGCTGCTCGAAGCGTGGAAACTCTTTTTCTACTGGCGCAACTGGTGGGCGACGAATTTTTGTCAGCCCATTTATTTCGAATGGCTTTGTGAGGCAGTTTTGAAAAGCCGGGTGCAAGCGCCCGGTTTTTTTGATGATCCAATGCGGGCGTATGCGTGGTCATGGGCGGAGTGGAACGGCCCGACGCAGGGACAGCTCGACCCATTGAAGGAAGTTAAAGCGGCGGAGGCGAGAGTCCAAAACGGCTTCTCGACACGGCAGCGGGAAACGATGGAGCTGACCGGCGGCGATTGGGAGCTGAACCACAGGCAACGCGTGAAGGAAGAACGGATGAGACGTGAAGCGGGATTCGATACACCCGCACAAAAACAGGCGGCGAAGGAGGAGAAGGATACGGATGGCGAAAATGGCCTGGACAGTGACGGCAAAGAGTGAGATTGAGGGGGAAGTGCTGCTTTATGACGACATTGGCGGCTGGTCCGGGAAGACCGCCAGGGATTTTATCAAGGAACTCAAGGACTTGGGAGATATATCGACGATAACCTTACGGATCAACAGCGCGGGAGGCGATGTATTCGAGGCTCAGGCCATATACAGCTACCTGCGGACGCACAAAGCCCGTAAGACGGTTCGGATAGACGGACTCGCCGCCAGTGCCGCAAGCCTTGTCGCGATGGCGGGAGATAAGGTGATTATGCCCTCAAACGCCCTGATGATGATTCATAACCCTTGGAGCTTGGCTATCGGGGACAGCGACGAGATGAGAAAGTCCGCCGAAATTCTGGATAAGGTCCGCGACACGCTTGTTGCGGTATACGCGGCGAAAACAGGTCTCGATTATGAAAAAGTCAGGACCATGATGGACGACGAGACGTGGATGAGCGCCGATGAGGCGCTGAATTTTGGTTTTTGCGACGAAACAGACGAGGCTATCGAGATCGCGGCCTGTGCTCACAGCCTGAAAGAAGGGGATGTTTCATGGATAACTGGGGTTGGTGAGGCGAAATTCAGCCGCAATCTGGCGGCGAAGATGCCGGAATCCGCGAAGAAAGTGCCTTTGAAACTACTGCCGCAACCGAAAAACATAGACATCGAAGAAAAGAAAATCACTAAAAACGAGGAGGAAACGGTATTGGATATCAAAAATATTGCGGATTTGGAGAAAGAGTTTCCGCAGCTAGTGAACGAGCTTCGCGCCGATGTGGAAAACGCGGCCCACGAGCGGGGAGTCGCCGCCGAGCGCGAACGTTTGAAGGCTCTGGACGGTCTTGCGGGGACAGGACGCGAGGCGATTATCACAAAAGCAAAATACGAGGACCCAAAGGACGCCCGCGACGTGGCTATCGAGCTTTTACAGGCCGACAGCAGCGTGGCGGCTCTGGCGGCGCGTCAGGAAGACGCGGCGGCCGTGAACACCGTGCTCCAGCCGACGATAAACGTCACAACGCGGGAGCATGAAGAAGAAGTTGAGACCAAAGTCTCCAACGCTATCAATGAAATGAGGGGGTACAAACATGAGTAATCCTGTAACGCTGGATCTGGTGACGCCGGAGGCGACGATTCCCGCGCCGGATAATTTGATTTCCGGTCCGAAGGGAGTCGTGCATACCGACATTGTGAAGGTGCGGGTATCCGAGGACTCGACGCTGAAGCGGGGTACGCTTCTGATGAGCGACGTGGTGGAAGACGAAAATGTTTTCGTCCCCTGCACGGTGGCAGGATTGAGCGCCGAGGGGCCCAACACTTTCGGCATCCTTGCCGATACATCGACCATCGCGGCGGATGAGTACGCGGAAACGGGCGTTTACTTCGAAGGAGACTTCAACGCCAACGCCGTTATCCTGCCGTGGGAGATCGAAGACGACGATCACGACGAGCAGATCGAGGTCGCGCGGGAAGCCCTGCGCCGACAGAAGATTTTCCTGCGCAACGTGCACAAATAAGGAGGCAAAAATATGAGCATTGATTTGTATTCTCCAAAGACGATGCGGGGCGTCATCAAAAGGACGCTGCCGCTTCGCACGTTTTTCAAGACACGATTTTTCAACAACTCCGTCACATTCCCGACGGAGACGGTCAGCTTCGAGTTTCAGGAGGCGAAGCGCCGTCTGGCCCCTTACGTGAATCCGCGCACAGGGTCTGAGTCGATAGAACGTGACGGCTACGAGATCAAAACCTTTAGTACGCCCCTGATCGCCCCGCGCCGTGAGATCACGAACGACACGCTGGCTCAGAAGCTCCTGGGCGAGGCCGTGTATAACAGCGGCATAACGCCGGAGGATCGGGCCGTCAAAATTGCCGCGCAGGATATCATCGACCTTCAGGATACGATTTATCGGCGCGAGGAGTACATGTGCGCTCGCGTCAAGCAGGATGGAGCCCTTACCATCAGAGGCAAAGGCGTCAGTTACAGGGTGGAGTACGGCTTCGATAACATTATCGAGGTGGCAGCTTCTGATGCCTGGACGCCCACGTACGATATTCTGGGGCAGTTGGGAGCGCTGGCCGAGGAGCAGCAGAAGTACGGGATCAACCCCGACACGCTGATTCTCGGAAGGGATGCGGCAAGAGCCTTAATGAACAATGAACGCATCCTCCAGCTTCTGGATATTAAAAGGGTCGAGATCGGCGAGATAAGGCCCGCGCAGCTCGAAGGTGGAATACGCTATATCGGGCGTGTGATAACGCCGGAGGTGAGTCTGGACCTTTACAGCTACGCGGAATGGTATCCCGACGACGCGGACCTTGACGCCGACGGCAAGCCGAGGTTGAAACCGCTGATCGATCCCGAAACGGTCATCATGCAATCCTCCGAGGAACGCAATTCGATGCTTTACGGCCTCATCACCCTGATGGACAAGGCGAGCGGGAACCACGTGTCCTTTATGGAGGAATACGTCCCGCACTCGTGGTTCACGGAGGAACCGCCTCAGCGTTTCGTCTCCATCAAATCGCGTCCTCTCCCCATGCCCCACGACCTGAAGAGCTGGCTGGTACTGAAAAACGTCGTTACCGGCGTGTAGGAGAGGGTCAAAATGAGGAAAGCCATACTGCTGCCGGGCATGAAGTTTATGTCCGGCGGTGTTCTTTATGGCCCCGGGGATATTCTCCCTGATGCGAAGGAGACCCCGGCGCTGGTGGCGAGGGGAAAGGCCGAATGGATCGACGACGCGGAGAGCGAAGCAATAACGGAGCCTCCGATCCTCGACGGCTATGAGCTGAAAAACGTCAGGACTTTGGCCGAACTGGCCAAAGAGCGGGGAATCGATATCCCGAAGGGGACCAACAAGGCGGGGATCATCGAGCTGCTGGAGGCGTGGGACGCCGATGAAGGAGCTTCTTGAGCTTTATGACACGGAGGCGACCTTTAAGGATCAGGTGACTCTGGACCTTAAAGACGGGGAAGTCTGGTTCAACCTCGACGAGTTCGGGAAATTCCACGATATCGAGGGTAAAAAAGTGCTGTCCGTTTTCGTGGGAGACCGGCGCGGGCAGACCATCACAATACGAACCGGAACGAACGAGAATCCCGAGGGCATCGTCAAAAGCCGTGGGATTTTGTTCGTTCGGGCCGACGAGATCGAGGGTGTAAGGGCTGATCAGGCGCTGCGTCTGGATGGTCGCCTTTACACCGTCGCCGAGGCTCGTATTTTGCAGGACCGCGTGTGGAGGATCGTACTGGAGGCGAACGAGTTATGAGCGACAGTTTGATCAATGTTTCCAGCGACAAACTGGAACACGCGCAAAAAGCACTCGCGGGTATCCCCGGCGGGGTGGAAAAAGCTACAAAAAATGCCCTGCACCGCGTCGGTGACGGATTAAGATCGGACGCCGTAAACGAAACGAAGCAAAAATATCACCTGTTGCCGGGCGAGATTCGGAAGCATCTGCTGCTCAAAAAGGCAACGGGGGCGAATCAATCCGTTTCTCTGACCGCGACCGGAAGCCGGAAGAAACTCTCGGAGTACAAAGTGACGGGGCGCGGCGAAGATATCGAGGTTGCGGTCAAAAAGGACGGAATGAAGAAGTTGAAAACCGGCTTTCTCATGGACAAAGGCGGTCGCAAAGTCGTTTATTGGCGTCCGGCAGGAGAGAATACTCCAGCAATGCCGGTTATTAGCCCTTCTGTCCCCCAGGTTATCAAGAACAAGGAGACAGTAGCGACAATGCAAAAACAGGCTCATGAACGCTTCGAAAAGCGTCTGGATCATGAAATCCTGCGTCTGATGGGGGCCTTTAAATGATTGCGCTCACTCTCCAGGACGCGCTTACGGCACGTTTTAAAGAGCTGTTCTCGGACTACGCCCTGCCAACCAAGGGAGGAGTGTTTCAGAACGTCAGGGTTTTCGCTCAGTACCTGCCGCAGCCGAAAGGCCCGACCGTCAAACCGCGCGGACAGGTCGAGGGCGAAGATCAAGGCGTTTATGGGCCGGAAGATTTCGAAGCTAATTTCCCCTGTGTCGTCGTGAAGTT
>JAITPZ010000035.1 GCA_031289165.1 Synergistaceae bacterium | reverse complement strand
ATCCCCTTCAAAAAAGCCCTCGGCATCGACCCCTTCGACGATATGGCGTCCACGCTGTTCCCGGTGACCGGCGAATATTCGCTCGTCGTAAGAGGGCAGGGATTCGTCACGATGAAAGTGGATGGAGGCAGATGGGGTCTTCTCGGAACGGATCACAGGGGCCGGGATATCATGGCGCTCTTTATTCGCGGCATCCGCATCTCGCTGATAGTTGGAATCGCCGCGACCCTGATCGCGACGGTCCTCGGCATGTCGCTTGGTTTGCTTTCGGGTTACGCCGGAGGGCTGACCGATTCCGTCATAATGAGGACAGTCGACGTCCTCCTGTCGATCCCAACCCTGCCGATACTGATGGTGCTGTCGAGCGTGTGGGGCAAGGGGTTGTGGAACTTGGTCGTCGTGCTGTCGATATTCTCGTGGATGGGCACGGCCCGCACGGTGCGGGCGATGACGCTCACTCTGCGCGACGCCCCATGGGTCGAGGGGCTTCGCGCCATCGGCGCGAGGCGCAACTACATAATTTTCCGTCACCTTCTGCCCGAAACCCTGCCGCTGTTGCTCGCGAACATCGCGCTCGGGGTGCCGGGAGCGATTCTGGCCGAGGCCGGGATGTCGTTCCTTGGCCTATCGGATCCAAGGCTTCCGTCGTGGGGAAGGATGCTCCATGAAGCCCACACGTACGGAGCGTTCACGAGCGGAGCTTGGTGGGCGATACTTCCGCCCGGCCTGGGGATCGCCCTTATATGCCTTGTCTTTATGGATATAGGGAGAAAGCTGGAGGAACGCGCCGACCCGCGTCTCGCGGCGGAAACCAGGGCAAAAGCGATAAAGGAGGCGTCGAAATGACATCTCCGGCCATGGATATATCGCTCGAAATAAAAGATCTGTCCGTCACATACGCGAGCCGGGGCGGCGAGGAAGCGCGGGCCGTCAAAAACTGTTCGTTTACGGTCTCGCGCGGGGATGTCGTCGGGCTCGTCGGAGAGTCCGGAAGCGGTAAATCAAGCATACTGATGGCCATCCCAAAACTGCTGCCGCACGGTACAACCGTCACTGGGCAGATATTCTGCGACTCGTTTGAAATATCGGCCCTCGGAGAACGGGAGATGAACACCTGGAGGTGGCGCAGGATAGCGCTTGTGCCGCAGGGGGCCATGAACTCATTCACGCCCCACCTCACGATAGAGCGCCACATAACCGAGGTGTTGGAATACCACCTGAAAATGACAAAAAACGAAGGCGTCTCGAAGGCCGCCGAGTTGATAAAGAGCGTCGGGCTGGACGATGATGTGTCTCGCCGCTACCCGCACGAGCTGTCCGGCGGACAGAAACAACGGGCCGCTCTGGCGGTAGCCCTTGCCTGCGAACCTGATTTTCTCCTCGCTGACGAACCTACGACCGCGCTCGACGTGATAACGCAGAAAGAGGTGCTCGAGAAAATAACGTCAGTCGTTCGGGAGCGCGGCATGGGGCTTCTTCTCGTGACTCATGACCTGCCTTTGGCCGCCGGAGTCTGCGACAGCCTGATGGTGATGAAGGACGGGGAGATAACGGACAGAGGATCGTCGCGCGAACTGACCGAAAACCCCAAAACCCCTTACACAAAATTGCTGATCGACGCTATCAGAAATATGGAAGTGCGGCCATGATGAACGAAACCATTCTCGATGTGAAAAATCTGAGCGTCAATTTTAGAGGGCGATTCCGCTTTTTCAAAGGCACAGGAGAGGGAGTGGCGGCGCTTAAATCCGTGTCGTGTTCGCTGGAGCGGGGCGAGACGCTCGCAGTAGTCGGCGAATCCGGGAGCGGCAAAACGACGCTGATGCGGACGATCCTCGGGCTCGCCGCCGAGGCTGGCGGAAGCGTGGAGCTGTGGGGAAAATCGATCTCGTCCATGACGAACGGCGAACGGATCGCCGTACGCCGCAGGTGCGGATACATCCTTCAGGATCCATACAGCTCTCTGCCGCCCACCATGACAGTGATGGGCACCGTGATGGAACCGTGGAACATCGTCCACCCCGGAGAAGGCGGCCGGGAGGAAGGAACAAGCCGTGCCCGCGGACTGCTGGCCGAGCTGCGGCTTCCTGAGGAACTTTGGCAGGCGCGGGTGAGATATTCGCTCTCCGGAGGGCAGCGCCAGCGGGTAGCCGTGGCAAGAGCGCTGATACTTGGCCCCGAACTGCTGCTGTGCGACGAGCCGACGGCAATGCAGGACGTATCGACGAGAGGGGAAGTCCTCGAAGTTCTGCTGAAAAGGGTGAGCGCCGGCATGTCGATGATTCTGGTGACCCATGACTTGCTGCTCGCGCGGAGAGCCGCGAAACACGGCATGGTGCTTCGCGGGGGCGAGGTGGTGGAAAGCGGGGACACCGCTGACCTGCTGCGGCATCCCAACCACGAATACACAAAAGCGCTTGTAGCGGCCCTGCCGAAGCTGGGCTGATCGGGTTCGATAACAGGAAACTACATCAACGATCGTCCTACGCTGAAAGATTTTCCGGCGGAGGGACCGATTTTGTAATACTCCCCTCCCCCGGGCAGCGGCGCGTAAGCTATCGGCGACAGTTTCACCAGGTCGGCCGTCCCTTTCGCGTCGAGAAATTTCTCGTCAACCCACGATGCCAGCACTTCGCCCACGAACAGATCGTGCGTGCCGAGTTCGAGCGATCCGATGAGCCTGCATTCGAGGCATACCGGAAATTCTTTTATCACAGGGGCGTTCACGAACTCGCCGCGCACGGAAGATATTCCGGCCCGCTCCAGCTTATTGGCGCCCCTCCCCGAAACCATGCCGCAATAATCCGCAATGGCCGATTGATCCGAAGACGGTATGCATACCGTATATTCCTTGTTGGCGATTATGGCCTCGTGCGTATACCTCTCCGTACGAACCGATATCTGAATCGCGGGAGGTTCGCTGCAGCAGATCCCAGCCCAGGCCAGCGTCGCGAGATCGGCCCTGCCGTTTTTATCGTACGTCCCGCACAGCACGATCGGAGTCGGGACCAGATACGGCTTCGGCCCCATATTCTTTTTACCCTCGAACTTCTTCCTTCCTCCATGACACA
>JAITPZ010000029.1 GCA_031289165.1 Synergistaceae bacterium | reverse complement strand
CGTCAAATCCGCTGTTACCCCCGCAATCAGGCTCACCTTCTCATCCTTGACGGTCGCCAGCACAATGGCGGCAGATTTGAGTTTGTCTTTCAGTTTGTCGAGCGTTTCGCGCAGCGTCGGGATGTCCGCGCCTTCCAGGGCATATGAAAACGTGCTTGTCGGATAGTATTCGGCATGCTAAAGTTCGGGTATCAAAAATGTTTCGATCGCGAAATGAATACAATACCAGACGCTATCTCCGTCAAACAGGCTGCCGACATCATCGGCGTTTCAGAACAACGGGTTCGCACTTTATTGCGTTCAGGCAGCATTGAGGGGCGACAAATAGGAAAGCAGTGGCTTACTACTGAAACAGCCGTTCAGACCTATATCTCCAACGGCGCATCGCCTCCACCGGAAAATCGTCCACGCCCGCCCAAGCCCTTGCCGGAAATCAAGGCGCTATCGTTTTTTTCGGGTGCGATGGGATTAGATCAAGGGCTTGAAAAAGCAGGCATTCATTTTTTGCTTGCTTGCGAATCCGATAAAGCATGCCGTCGCACGATCAGCGCCAATCGTCCCGACATTGCACTTATTGGCGACATATGGGAATATGACGCCAATCAAATCCGCATCATGGCAGGCTTAAGCCAACATGATGAAATTGATGTGATTGTGGGTGGGCCACCGTGTCAGTCATTTTCTACCGCAGGCGCAAGACGTGGTTTCGAGGATAAGCGTGGCAGTGTTTTGCTTCGCTATATAAATCTCATTTTGGAAATGAGACCACGGTTTGCTGTGATTGAAAATGTTCGGGGCTTACTGTCCGCGCCATTAATGCACACCCCTCATGCCAAACGTGGCCCAAACTGGATGCCTTCGCCAGAAGAAAAACCCGGTGGCGCATTGTTGCATGTTATGGACAAATTACGCGCAGGCGGTTATGGTATATCGTTCAATCTCTATAATGCCGCCAATTTTGGCGTTCCGCAATCACGGGAACGTGTGATTATTCTTTGTTCAAGAGATGGCGAAAAACTACCACATCTTATCCCTACGCACTCCCAAAATGGCAATTTTGACTTGCCAAAATGGAGAACCTTGCGTGACGCTTTTTCACATATGAATGTTCAATCATGCGACCACGAAGATTTTCCTGAAGATCGCTTGCGTTTTTACCGTATGCTCGGTTCCGGGCAATACTGGAAACATTTACCCAAAGAACTCCATCGGGAAGCCCTCAGAGGATCACTGGATGCAGGGGGAGGGAAAACCGGTTTTTTGCGTCGTTTGGATTGGGATAAACCTTCCTGCACGCTCGTCACTTCGCCCATTATGCCCGCAACGGATATTTGCCACCCCGAGGAAAACCGTCCCTTATCCATTCAGGAGTACGCCCGCATTCAGCAGTTTCCAGACAATTGGGTTGTCTGCGGTTCTCTGGCGGATCGCTATCGGCAACTCGGCAATGCTGTTCCCGTTGGCTTGGGTGAAGCGGTGGGGCGCACCATTCTGGCGCACATGAAGGGAGAAGATGGACAAGCTCCTGCCAGATTTCCATTTAGCCGCTACAAGGACACCGACGAGGTTTCATGGGAGCTGCGGACACTTGCGCTCACGGGAACGATGAAATCTCAAGAAAAAATGAAACAAGTACCTGAAAAAACTGCACAGCTTACGCTTTTTGCACCATAGAAACTTCTACTTTTTCAGTGCTTTTAACTGAAAAAAATGCTTGCGGACAAAGCTCCTGAATTCATTCTCAGACAATATTGTCTTCAAGGTCGCGTCAGGGAAAGCATCCCAATTCAGACTTCCTGTTTTTGAAAAGGAACGAAACCATTTCTCAATATTGGTTCCCGTGCGGATTGCGCTTGATGAAGAATTTTCGGAGTTATCGCGGTTTTTGACTTGCAATAAACGCCAGCCACTCCCTGTACTAACAGGAGGTTTAATGAAGTCGACCGCTTTGACAACAGCACCACTGCACCATATCCAACCTTCCGGCTCAAGAACAGACGCCAAATAACGCTCCAGAAGATCGCCAACCATATTTTCGGCGTTCATGGATAGAAGATGCTCTTTCTTTATTCTATCAACATCCGCTGATTCTATACCAAAATAAGAAACCAGAATCACCGATACCATCTCATCGGGGACTGTCGCAGAAGGTTTGGGCGCACGAGGATTCCTTGCCTGTGAAAATGCGCGAGCTTGCCGACGGACATATTCTTCCGTTCCAATGAGCGGAGCGAATTTCCCGCGTAGCGCGGAAGCCGCATCAGGATGGAGGGACAAAAAACGTATCAAACTGACAAATTTATCCACGAGATCGGGTGAAATCTCGCGCATTGCACCCCGAGCGACTTGTTCTGCGTTTTCAATGAATGTCATTTATTAGTCCAAGGATAGGGAGGCTACGCATGTAAGTCTGATTCATATTTTATTTGCATTTTTTCAAATTTTTCTTTTGAATTAAAAGAATCCTTTTTCCCATAAATTGATTCATATTGAATCTTAAGTTCAACTCTTGACTTTAATAGATTTAAGATTTTGTCTTCTAGTGCCGAGCTCGGTTGGAATTCGCAGCCAACAAGTGTCACTTTTCTCCCCACAGGGATCCAAAAACCATCACTCACCCATGCATATTTATAGTCAATAATAATTGGCATTCCGCTCGAAAAAAGGCTCTTAATTGTTTGAGGAATCAGTTGATGTCTTTCGGCAACTATCTTTTTATTGTCTACAAAAATTTCAAACGCCGTTATCTTAGCGGGGCCAATACCGTAATTTTCAAGATATATTTGACACCTATTATCAGAGAAATCCATCCAAATTTCCAAATGCGGCGATACTGAGAGCTTATTATGCTTTCGCTGTACCCTCAGTTGCCAAATAAGTACAGCGCATGTCGCTAGCGCAATAATGACGCTGGCGTATGATGTGTAATCGGCGAACATATTCATACTATCGTTTCCCCTTGACCCATTCTCCAACACTCTTCAGCGCCCCCGCCAGCTTCTCCGGCTCCGTTCCTCCCGCCTGCGCCATATCGGCTCTTCCGCCGCCTTTGCCGCCGACTTGTTGGGCGACGAAGTTCACCAGTTCGCCGGCCTTGTATTTCCCGGTCAAATCGGCGGTGACGCCCGCGATGAGGCTGACTTTGCCGTCTTTGACGCTCGCCAGCACGATGACCGCCGATTTGAGTTTGTCTTTCAGTTTGTCGAGCGTTTCGCGCAGCGTCGGGATGTCCGCGCCTTCCAGGGTGGCGGCGAGCACCTTGACGCCGCCTAAATCCACCGCTTGCGCGGCGAGATCGTCGCCCTGGCTGGCGGCGAGTTTCGATTTCAGCCGGGCGAGTTCCTTTTCCAGCGCACGCGCATTGTCCAGCGCGGCGGCGACGCGTTCGGCGGCATCGTCGGGCTGGGCTTTCAGCAACGAAGCAATGCCGGTAACGCGCTGCTCCTGCGT
>JAITPZ010000241.1 GCA_031289165.1 Synergistaceae bacterium | reverse complement strand
ACAAGCTCGCCGGAAATGAGCGTCAGGTCCACTATTCTCTCGTCGCCCTCGAGGAGAAGCGCGTCGTTTATAAAGTCGATCAGGATGGGTTTGCTGCGCGGCCCCGTGAGAAGGTACTTCGCGAACCGGTCGTTGAGCCTGTTGATTCTGTTGTCGCCCACGTCGATGATACTGTATGTCTCGCTGTTCATCATATCCGTCCTCCGTCAATATCCACCCACCGGCATACTCATTATACAAAAAATCCGCGGCAACATGAAGCGTTGAAGGAAGAGGGGGCGCAGACGACAGATTTGTTATAATCTCCACAAAGGAGTGATGAAAATGACCACGATAGCCATGAAAACCGCCGAAGAGGCGAAAGCCCGCCGGAACGCCGAGTATATGGCGATGTTGGAAGAGTCAGTACGGCAACATGAAAGAGGTGAAGTCGTAAGTATGACTTTTGCGGAATGGGAAGAATGGATAAAGAATGGATAGCCTGAGCTTTTCAAACAAAGCCTGGGAGCAATATCTGGAATGGTTAACGGTGGATAGAAAAATCTTCAACCGTATCAATATATTGATTAGAGATATTCAAAGGAACGGTCTCATGGAGGGAATTGGGAAGCCTGAAGTCCTGAGAAATCTGAAAGCGTATAGCCGCCGCATTGACGAGACTCACCGGCTTATTTATATCACTGATGAAAAACAGAATTTGCGGATTATCTCCTGCAAGGGACATTACGCTGCTTAACGCCGCAGCCCCCTGCGCGTATCGGAGGCCCGGCGTTCCAATCCGTCGCAAAACCAACGCGGCAATGTTCAAATTATGGTATCATTTGCGTGATATGCGGGGATTTTCACCTCGCGCGGGGAGTTTCGATATTACGGCGGCAATATTTGAAGGGAGGACTCTGTTATGCGCAGTACTCGTGTTCGTATCATGACGGCCGTGGTTCTCGGCCTGGTTCTGACTCTGGGAATGGTCGGGAGCGCGGCGGCAAAGGAAAGCCTCATCATCTACACGTCCATGAAGGAATCCCTCATCGGGGGGATCGTCGAGGGCTTCAATAAAAAATATCCCGACGTCGCCGTCGATTACCAGTCGGCGGGCGCGGGCAAGCTCATGGCAAAGATCGCGGCCGAGCGGGAGAGCGGAAAGATTCTGGCGGACGTCATCTGGACCAGCGAGGTGCCGGACTTCTACAGCATGAAGCAGGAGGGCATCCTCGAAAAATACGAGACCCCGCTGATTAAAGAAATTCTGAACCCCTTCGACGACTACGAGGGATACTTCACGGCGGCCCGCCTGGGAACCCTCGGCATCGCCATCAACACCGACCTGATCAAGACGCCGCCCGAACAGTGGAGCGACCTCTTCAAACCCGAGTATAAGGGCGCCTTCGGCATCGCCGACCCGGCCCTCTCCGGCACCTCCTACATGAGCGTGGCCCTGCTGGAAAAACAGTTCGGGTGGGAGTTCTTCGACAAACTCCGCGCCAACCAGGCCCGCATCGGCAAAGGGTCCGGCCAGGTGGTGGACGACACCGCGTCCGGCGAGCTGGCGGCAAGCCTCGCCGTCGACTACATCACCAACGACAAGATCTCCAAGGGCGCCCACATCGCCCTTTACTATCCCCCGGAGCTCCTGATGGCCCCAAGCCCCATCGCCATTTTCAAAGGCGGCCCCAACGTCGAGGCGGCCAAAAAGTTCGTGGACTACCTGCTCTCCTATGAAGCACAGGTGCTCATCGCCGGTGAGGGCACCCTGTCCGTGCGCACGGACGTTAAAAAGCCCGAGGAGTTCATGCTTCCCGAGGCCGGCGACGCCCTGAAGCGCGCCATAAAGATCAACTACCTCGAAATGATGGCCAACAAGGAAGCCCTGATCAAAAAGTTCACCGACACCCTCCAGGGCAGGTAAAAGATACTGAGGCTCCGCCTCAGACTCCGCAAGGGGTCATGGACCCCTTGATCCCATCATTATAAAAAAGCCTGCACCGGGCACAGGGCGGGACGGGATTTCCCGTTCCGTCTTTTTAATGGAGGTAAATATGGAAGAAATAATCCGGATTGAAGGAGTGTCGAAAAATTACGGAAACCATCGGGTCCACGAGGAGCTGACGCTCGGGGTCCGGCGCGGGGAGTGCTTCACCCTTCTCGGGCCCTCGGGATGCGGCAAGACGGTTCTGATGCGGCTCATCGCGGGGTTCGAGGCCCCGGACTCCGGGAAGATCAGCATCGACGGGGTCGTGGTCTCAAACCCGGCCTCGGGCATCGACATCTCCCCGGACGCGCGGAAGATCGGCATGGTCTTTCAGGACTACGCGGTCTGGCCGCACATGACGGTATTCGACAACGTGGCCTACCCGCTGAAACTGGCGAAAAAGCCCCAGCGGGAACTGACCGACAGAGTCATGGAGACCGTGGCGCTGGTGGGGATGTCGGGACTGGAAAAACGCCTGCCGTCGGAGCTCTCCGGCGGACAGCAGCAGCGCGTGGCCCTCGCCCGGGCGCTGGTCGCGCGGCCCGCCCTGCTGCTTCTGGACGAGCCCCTCACCAACCTCGACGCTAACCTGCGCGAGGAAATGCGCTTCGAGATCAAGGAGCTCCAGCGCAAACTGGAGACCACCGTCCTCTACGTCACCCACGACCAGGAGGTGGCGCTCGCCATCTCCGACCGCATGGCCGTCATGGACGAACACGGACACATCCGCCAGACGGGAACCCCCTGGGAGATCTTCGAACAGCCCGCGGACCCCTTCGTGTTCAGCTTCATGGGCATCGCCAACTTCCTCCCGGTGCGGCGCGAGGGCACGGCATGGCTGGTGGGCGAGGGAACCCAGAACATCCCCTGGAAAAGCCCCGCGGACGACACGCCCCTCCAGGCGGCGGGCTTCCGGCCCTCGGACGTGCGGATCGCCCCGCCTGAGAAGGGGGAAGGACTGCGCGGCATCGTCCGGCGGGCCAGCTTCCTCGGGGCCATGATGGACTATCTCATCGACGTGGACGGCGCAACCCTGCGCACCAGCATCGAAACCCACGAGGCCCTGTCCGGAGGACTGATGTTCAAGGAAGGCGAAGGCTGCGTCGTCAGCTTCCGCAACCTGTTCTGGTTCGACGCGAAAAGCCTCTCGGAGGTGGTGAAATAAAATGAACGTATTGAATACCAGGGCGAGCTCCGCCCCCCTGAGCGCGGACGCAGGGGTTTCAGGGGGACCGGCGAGGACCCGTCAGGGCCGAGCGAGCTCCGCCCCCCTGAGCTTCAGACGATCCGGGTTTGGCGTGGCGCAGGTCATTCTCTTTCTGTCCATCGCCATTCTGGTCGTCGTGGTGGCGGTGCCGGTTCTGCTGATCTTCTTCAACGCCTTCTGGGTGGACGGGAAGTTCAACGTGCGCGACGTCCTCCGGATCATCGGCGAGCCGGACACCTGGCAGGCTCTCGTCAACTCCCTCGTCATCGCCGCGGGAACCACCATCGGCAGCACGATCGTGGGGACGTTCTTCGCCTGGCTGGTGACGCGCACGGACCTGCCCTGCAAGCGGCTCATGAAGGGGCTGTTCCTTGTGCCCTTCATGCTGCCGTCCTTCATCGGGGCGCTGGCCTGGAAGATGCTGCTCTCCCCGCGCGCGGGGTTCATCAACCGTTTCTTCATGCTTCACTTCGGGCTTGCGGGGCCCATCTTCAACATCTACAGCTACGCGGGCATCATGCTGGTCGAGGTCATGTACCTGTTCCCCTTCGTGTTCATCCAGGTCTGCGGCGCCCTCGAGCGCATGGACCCCACTCTGGAGGAATCCGCTCGCATCTCCGGGGCGGGGCTCTTCACCATCACCCGAAAGATCACCATCCCCCTGGTGCTGCCGAGCATCCTCTCCGGCGCGCTGCTCATCATGCTCTACTCTATGGCCCACTTCGGGACCGTCGCCGTGCTGGGCATCGAGAATGGGATCTTCAACATCCCCACCCTGATCTACCAGCGCATCCACCAGAGCGCCGGCAGCTTCGCCTCCATCCGGACGGGCACGGTGCTGGCCACGGTGCTGGTGGTCACGGCCACCTTCATCATCTGGCTGCAGGGGAAGATCCTGAGCCGCGGGCACTACCAGATCATCGGCGGCAAGAGCTTCCGCCCGATGGAACTCAAGCTCCGCGCCCTGCGTATGCCGCTGTTCATCTTCTGCGTGGCCTGGATCGGCTTCACGATCGTGCTGCCCACGACGGTCATCTTCCTGGTCGGCGGACTCAGGACCTACGGACTGTCCTTCACCTGGGAAAACCTCTCCCTCGACAACTACAAATTCATTCTCTTCAATTACAAAGTCACGCGGGACGCCATCTGGAACAGCGTCACCCTCGGGCTGTCCGCGGCGCTCATCACCATGTTCGCGGGGGTCATGATCTCCTACGTCATCGTCAAGATGAAGGTGCGCGGCAAGGGCTTTCTGGAGTTCCTCGGGATGCTGCCCTTCTCCGTCCCCGGCTCCGTCATCGCCCTCGGAGTCATTCTGGCCTGGAGCGGCAAATACGGCGTCAACCTGTACAACACCGTCTGGATTATTCTGGTGGCCTACATCGCGCGCTACATGGCCTTCTCGCTGCGGGCCAACTCCGCGGCCCTCGAACAGGTCCACGACTCCCTGGTCGAGGCGGCGCGGGTCTGCGGAGCCTCCATGTGGCAGGCCCTGAGGGACATCGTGCTGCCGCTGGTGCGGCCGGGAATGCTGGCGGCTTTTTTCCTGATCTTCCTGCCCGCGCTGCGCGAGCTGACCGCCTCCATCATGCTCTACGCGCCCACCACGCGCACGATCGGCGTGGCCATCTACACCCTGAACGAGGACGGGGAGACCGTGATGTCCGCGGCGCTGGCGGGGATTGCCCTCATTATTATCGTGACGGGCCAGCTTCTCGTCGACCGCTTCGTAGGCAACAAAGCCAAAGGGCAGGGGTGAGGCGGATATTATGACGGAAATGTCCCATGTACGACTCGTGAACGTGACAAAACGCTTCGGCGCCGTGACGGCCGTCGATTCCCTGAATCTCGATATCGAAAAGGGCGAGTGCTTCTCCATGCTGGGGCCCTCGGGCTGCGGCAAGACGACGACCCTGCGCATGGTGGCCGGCTTCGAGGACCTGAGCGAGGGGGAAATCCACGTGGGGGGCCGCCTGATTTCCTCCCGCGAAAAGAACTGGTATCTGCCCCCGGAAAAGCGCGACTTCGGCATGGTCTTTCAGGCCTTCGCCGTGTGGCCGCACATGACGGTGTACGAAAACGTGGCCTTCCCCCTGCGCGTCCGCCGTCTGCCGGCCTCGGAGGTCGAGCGCCGCGTAAGGGACGCCCTGTCCTCCACCAACCTGCTCTCCGCCGCGAACGACAGCCCGTCGGACCTCTCCGGCGGCGGCAAACAGCGCGTGGCCCTCGCGCGGGCGCTGGCCATCAACCCGGACGTCATGCTCCTCGACGAGCCCCTGTCCAGCCTGGACCCCCACCTGCGCGAGGAGATGCGCTTCGAAATTCGAGACCTGCAGCGCAGGTACGGCTTTTCCATCATCTACGTGACCCACGACCAGGCCGAGGCAATGGCGCTGTCCGACCGCATCCTGGTCATGAAGCTCGGCGTGGCGCAGCAGATCGACACCCCCCTCGCGGTCTACAACAGCCCCGTCAACCGTTTCGTGTTCAGCTTCATCGGACTCTCCAACTTCCTGAACGTTGTCCGGGGCGAAGGGGGCGGGGTCTTTCTCCGCGACGAAGAGGGAAACCGCGGCGACGCCCTGCCGCCGGACCTGACGCCTCCCGCGTCCCTGAGAAACTCCGGCGACAAACCCTTCTCCCTGGCCAGCCGCCCCTCGGAGATCGATTTTTGCGACGGCGAAACGGGCCTGCGGGGAATCGTCAGCCGCAAGTCCTTCCTCGGGGAGATCGTGGACTACCAGGTGAAGGTGGGCGGTCAGGAAATGCGCATCCAGAAGGCTCGCCGCGCGCCCGGCCCCGACGCGGGAAAGGCGTGCGGGCTCCGTCTGCTCCGCCCCTTCTGGTACGAGTGAAGCGGGGTCGGTGGTATAATAGAGCCGACGAAAGGGGAGTCAGCCCTGTGCGTTACTGTAAAGCTCCCCGAACTATCGGGTGAACCTGTCCCACAACATCAGGATCAGGCGCACCGTCCATAAGCAGAGAGTCAGCGAGGTACGAGCTGTGCGAATCGCTTAGTTTCCTCACCAGTACAGAGCAGCGGCAAGATAGGAAAAACCTGGTCAGGGTTGTCTTACCGCTGCGCCTTTTCGGAGAGGGGCGACGTTTTGCCATAGCCTCACCTCGATTCTGCAGGGCAAGCTCCCTTAAAACAAGTAAGCCCTCGCTCCTACCGGGAACCCCTTCTACGGGCAGTATACAGCACAAAAGCCCTGCTTTTCGATGGCAGAGGCTTTTTTCATTTTTAAGACTTTTTAAGGATTCCGAGAGGGCCAGTCAGGAACACGCGGGAAAAATAAGCGAGAACGCAACAGCGTTCACAAGCGATAGCGACAGGGTGTAATACCAGGTTGCATTCAAACGGGTGGTTTTATCGACGCGCGAATGATGATGGCAGGATAGATGGTGGTATAATAGAGCCGACGAAAAGGGAGTCAGCCCTGTTTACTACAGTCAATCTCCCCGGTCTAACGGGTGAACCTGTCCCACAACATCAGGATCAGGCGCACCAGCCAGTAAAGGGCAGAGGCAAGATGAAGAAACCTTGGGTGGGTGCTTATCTTGCCTCTGCGTCTTTTCCGGGACTTACGGCATTTCGCCATGTCGTCACCTCGATTCACAGGGCAAGCTCCCCATCGGTTGCAGTGGAGTCCTGAATCCACCCGGAGCCCTTTCTATCACCCATTATACAGCATAAAAAGCCCTTACCTTCGATAGCGAGGGCTTTTTCATTTTTAAGACTTTTCTGAATGCCTCGGAGACAGGGGCGACGGCGGCGCGGCAGCCTTTGCCCCACGGTCCTGACGTTCTCAAAAAGATACAATATATTGACAGGCAACGCGCGATAAGGTACAAACGACGAAAAGGGCGCGGAGGCCATGAATTTTTTCGCGGCCGGAGATTTGCGGACAATGCCCAAAACGATTTCATTATTTTCACAGGAGGTTTGAAGATGAATCGAATGAAACTGGCGGTATTTTTAACGCTTTCCGTTTTTCTGGCGTGCGGCGTCGCTTCTCCCGCCGCCGCTTCGGAGTTCGACGACGCGAAGCTGGCGGCCGAGCGGGGCGCGCCGATGCCGCAGTACATGCTGGCCCAAATGCACGAGACGGGCAAAGGCGCGGCCAAAAGCCTGACCGAAGCCGTCAAATGGTACGAGAAAGCCGCGGCGCAGGGCAACACGATGGCCCAGAACCGGCTGGGCGAAATGTACCGCGACGGGCTGGGCGTGGTGAAGAACAAACAAAAGGCCATTCAGTTGTTCGAGCGTGCCGCCAAAGGGGGACTTCCTCAGGCCCGATCC
>JAITPZ010000234.1 GCA_031289165.1 Synergistaceae bacterium | reverse complement strand
GGTCGCAGGCTCGGCGCTGAAAAATCTCGTCCGCGCCGAACCCGACATCGAACGCGTCTTCACGATGCTCAACGCCCGACTCTGCGAAAGAAACAGCGAGGGTTACTTCGTGACGGCCTTCGCCGGCATCTTCGACAGCTCCACCAGCCGCCTCCGCTACATCAACGCCGGACACCCACTTCCCTGCATCAGGCTCGAGGACGGCGTTTTCCGCCCCCTGCCCTGCGAGGTCAACCTCGTCCTCGGGGGATTCGAGGACGCACGATACAGTGCGCTGGAGACCTCCGTTCCTACGGGCAGTGTGCTTTACGTCTACACGGACGGAGTTGTGGAGGCCATGAACGAGAAGGCCGGGATGTACTCCGTGGAACGCCTCGTTCGTGCTCTCGGGAGCACCTGCGACGACCCTCGAAAGCTGGTCGAACACGTGTTCGAGGACGTGACGCATTTCGTCGGCGACGTGGCCCCCTCGGACGACGTGACGATGCTCTGCGTCAGGTTTTAAATTTGCGGCGTATTCGGGCTAGAACCAACATTCTCATGTGGTCATTTGTCAAGCGGCAAGTCACAAGACTGTCGCCGGACAGTGATAATGTCATAGGATAACGGGACAGGGAAAATGTCACCCCTCCCCCCGGAGTCTGCAGAGAGGTCGTAAGCCATGGGCAGCAGCGGCTCCATGATAATGGGATAATATATAAAATGCCGTCAGACCTCCATCAGGAGGCTTTCGAGGCGTCTCTTCGCCGTAGCGAACAGATTGCCGGAGGGTGAAAGGGAGCGCTCGTTCCAGGCGGCGGGCGCGGAGGCCTTCAATCCGGCGACGGCGCGCAGGTTCAGGAGCTCCCGATCGGAAAGCGCCCAGCCCTCGCCCGGGGGAGCGCAGGGCTCGCAGTAAAGGCCGTCGCCCGTCCAGAGCGCCGCCGTCAGTCTCGCTCCGCACCGGACGCAGGCCGTCAGGTCCGGAGCCAGGCCCCAGTTTTTCAGCCAGCGCCACAAAAAATGAAACTCCACGACGTCAACGGGATGGTCCCCCCGGTCCAGCAGCTTCATATCCCAATAGAGGCTCGTCAGCAGGTCGTCCGCAGCGTGTTCCGCCATCAAATGGCGCATCAGGAGTTTTGCCCACCGGATGGCCGCGAAGAGGGGTTCCGGGCGTCCGCGCAACGTCAGGAAGTCGTCGGCGACGTCCACGCTTTTGAGGTGGCAGCTTCCGCCTCTGCCCCGATAGAGGCCGAAATTTCCCCACACGAGAGGTTCCGTTCCGCCGCCGAAACGCACCTTTCCCCCGGCAGCCCCCCGCGCGGAGACCCGAATCATCCCGACGCCCTTTAAAAAAAGCGTCAGAAGCAGATCCCCCTCCCCCGCTATACGGCGATGAAGCACCACGCCCGGCGCGGTCCCAAACCCCTGCTGGTCCAAAACGCTCAGGATATTTTCCATGACGCCCGTGTTCTTTTCGATCCCCGCAGGCTCAGGAGTACCCCAGCCTTCTCAGAACCAGATTGGACTGTCGCCATCCCGGGGACACTCTGACCCAGAGGTCCAGATACACGGGGTGCCCCGTCGTCCTTTCGAGCTCGACCCGCGCGGCCCGGCCAATGCGTCCGAGCATGACGCCGCGCTCCCCTATGAGTATCCCCTTCTGACCGGCGGTCTCCACGATCAGGGAGGCCCGGATGTACAGTTTTTTGCGGTCCGGGTACTCCTCCGGGCTTTTGTACTCGTCGATCTCGACGGCGACGCAGTGGGGAACCTCGTCCCGGAGAAGGGTCAGAAGCTGCCCGCGAATGATTTCGGCCGCGAGAAAGCGCTCCGTGCCGTCCATGAGAATGTCGGGATCGTACCACGGCTCTCCCTCGGGCAAAAAGGGCAGCAGAAGGTCGATCAGCTCCGCGACGTTGCGCCCGCGCCGCGCAGATATGGCGATGCGCGAGGCGAAGGGGCGGGTGTCTCCGTACAGGTCGAGGGCGCGCGCCGGGTCGTGCTCGTCGCACTTGTTCACGACCAGAACGACGGGGCGAGCCACCTCCGCGAGTACGGTCAGAACTTCCCTGTCCTCGGGGCCGACCTTCCGGTCGGCGGCCTCGACCAGCCAGCAAACGACGGCAGACGCCTCCAGAGCGTCGAATACGGAGTCCGTGAGAAACTGTCCCAGCTTGTTTTTGGGGATATGGATGCCCGGGGTGTCCGTAAAAATGATCTGTGCCCTGTCGTCGTTGTAGATACAGCGTATCGCGTTGCGCGTCGTCTGCGGCTTCGGGGAGACGATGGCCACCCTGCTCTTCAAAAGGGCGTTGACGAGGGACGACTTGCCCACGTTCGGGCGCCCAACGAGAGCGACGACGCCGCAGCGCGCCTTTTCCTGCGCCTTCCCGCTTTCCGCCGCGGACGCGTCCGTCGTCGTTTTTTCCATTCTGATTTCCGGAACCCGCCGGCTCTTAAATTTTCCCCGTCAGGGAAAAACTGAGGGGCAAAAGCTCTTTGACGCGCATAGCGATGATCCTTTGGGGGGACTCCAGAAGCACGATCATATCCGGGTTGAACTCCGCCAGAACCTGCCGGCAGGCCCCGCAGGGCGGACAGGGCTCACCGGAGTCGCCGCCCGCGACGGCGATGGCCACCGGGTCGAGGCGTCCCCTGGCGACCATGCCCCCCACGGCGTTTCGCTCCGCGCAGATCGTCATACCGTAGGAGGCGTTTTCGACGTTGCACCCCAAAATCACGTCGCCGTCCGCCAACAAAAGGGCCGCGCCCACGACGAAACGGGAGTAGGGCGCGTATGCGCGCGCCGCCGCCACCCTGGCCTGCTGCAGCAGTTCCTTCGGAGAAATGGGCCAGGGCCAGTTAATTTCGTCGGATTCTGTCATCGATTTTCTCCCGTGTCGTGTCCTTCGCCCTTCCGAGCGAGGCGAAGCAATTTTATACGGTGGTCCTCGAGGTCCACCACCCTGATGATCCAGTCGCCGTACTCGAAGCTGTCGTTGTCCTCCGGGAACTTGCCCGCGAGAGACAGGACCAGCCCCGCGATGCTCTCCGCGTCCTCCGACGTGAAGGTGCAGTTCAGCGCCTCGCTCAGATCCTCGAGGCTCACGTTTCCCTGCACGAGGTACGTGCCGTCCGCCTCCTCGAGGACTCCGGGCGTTTCCTGATCGTACTCGTCCTGAATCTCGCCCACGATTTCCTCCAGAAGGTCCTCCATGGTGACGATGCCGGAAATCCCTCCGTACTCGTCCACCGCGATCGCGATGTGAACGTGGTCGCGCCGCATGGCCTCGAGCAGCTCCACGGTACGAATGCTCTCGGGGATGAACATCGGCTCGCGCACCAGCGAACTCACAGGCTGATCGAGCCTGGACGCGATCAGGTGCTCCAGCGTGTCCTTGACGTGGAGAATCCCCACGATGTTGTCCGGGCTGTCGTCGTACACGGGAACGCGCGAATGTCCGTGCGCGATGAACACTTTCATCGCGTCGCCGACGCTGTCCGTCGCCTCGATTGCCACCATGTCCACCCTCGGGACCATGATCTCGTACACGCGCGTGTCTTCGAAGTCGATGATCCCGTGGATCATGCGCCGCTCCACGGCCTCCAGCGCCCCGCTCTGCTCGCCGATATTGACGACCTGCTCGATTTCCTCGCGGGTCACGAAGGGGCTCTGGCGCCTCAGGTCGATGTGGAAAATCCAGCCGATCAGGTGCGCCCCCGTCTGCATCAGCCACGTAAACGGCCAGGCCACGAAACCCCAGACGCGCAAAACGGGCGTACAGACCAGTAGAATACGCTCGGAGTGGATCATGGCGACGCTCTTGGGCAGAATTTCACCGAAAACGACGATCAGAATCGTCATGAAGGGAACGACCCAAACCAGCGCCCTCTGCCCGAAGAGATGCAGTGCGAGGGTTGTCGCCAGGGTGCTGGCTCCGACGTTGACGACGTTGTTGGAAATCAGGCAGAGGGTCAGCACGCTCTGAACGTCGTCCATCAGCCACTGAAAAAACGATTTGTAAAAGGGATGCGCTTCCTGCAGGGCCATGAACTTTCCACGTCCCGTGGTCGTTATGGCCGTCTCGGAGGCGCTGCAGAAGGCCGAAAGGGCGAGCAGAATGAACAGCCAGAAAACGCTTTCCAGAAGAGGTATCACGGTCTCGGTCACGGAGGACATCATCGCCCCTCCTTCGTCGAATTCCGATCATCAGGAGCCAGAACTCCCGTCAGTCTGTCCCGGATGCGGTCCTGGCGCTCCCACATCACCCGTTTCCCTTCCGGCGTGTCGTGGTCCCAGGCCAGGAGATGCAGAAAACCATGAGCCAGCATCAGGCACAGAGTCCTGGGGCTGGAAAGCTCACCGTGCAGGCGAATCGCCTCTCCGGGGCACACGAGGATATCCCCGAGCGGCAGGAGTTCCGGGATCTCCTCCAGGGGCGCGAACTTCCCATCGCTCTCCCACAGCGGGAACGACAGCACGTCCGTCGCCTCGTCCACGCCTCTGTAGTTCCTGTTGACCTCCCTCATTTCCGCGCCGTTCAGAAACGAGACGGAAACCTCAACCTCGCCGTAGCGGCCGATATCCGGATACAACGACGACAGTTCTTCCCCTAAAACGCGCGAGAACCCCTCCGCCGCGGCGGGCGTTAAAAATTTCCGCACATCCTGCCAACTTTTGGGATCGCCTTCTTCCGAGGCGTCGATATGCAGCAGTAACTTCAATACTCCTACCCCTTCCAAAATACGTCTATTCCTTTTCCTTTATTTCCCGGACTTTTCTTGTATGGTACATGGATTGAAAGGCTTTGAGAAGCGCCTCCCGGATCCGATCCATCTCGCGGAACGTAAAATCCACGTCGGCGAGCTGCCCTTCCGAAAGTTTGAGCGCGATCACCCGTTCGACGATCTCCCGAATGTCCATGACGGTCTGGATGTTCTTTCCCTCCGCCCTCATCGCGGCCTCCGTGGAGTCGAGCAGCATCAGAAGGGCCGTCTCCCGCGACCGAGGTTTGGGTCCGGGATAGCAGAACTGCTCCTTTTCCACCTTTTCCCCCATCGCCCGCGCTTTCCTGTAAAAGTAGCTCAGGCAGGTCGTCCCGTGATGCTCCGTGATGAACTGCTTCACCTTCCTGGGGAGGCCGAACTCGTTCGCCAGCTCGACGCCCTCCCTGACGTGCGCGATAATGGCCAGCGCCGAAAGAGTGGGAGACATCGTGTCGTGGATGTTTTCCCCGCCCATCTGGTTTTCGACGAAAAAGCCGGGGCGTCGAAGTTTGCCGATATCGTGATAGTAGGCCCCC
>JAITPZ010000197.1 GCA_031289165.1 Synergistaceae bacterium | reverse complement strand
TCCCCGTTCGCATGAACTACCGCGCGCGCGACGGCCGGGATTACGTGCTGAACCTCATCGACACCCCCGGACACGTGGACTTCGGCTACGAGGTCTCCCGTTCGCTTGCGGCCTGCGAGGGGGCGCTGCTCGTGGTCGACGCGGCTCAGGGCGTCGAGGCCCAGACCGTGGCGAACGCCTATCAGGCCATCGAACAGGGACTCGAGATCATTCCCCTCATCAACAAGATCGACCTTCCCTCCGCCCGACCCGACAACGTCCGGCAGGAGATCGCCGACGTGGTGGGGTTGGACGCCTCGGACGCCATTCTGACGAGTGCCAAGGACGGCACGGGCATAGAGGATATTCTGGAGAGAATCGTAACGTCCGTTCCCGCGCCGGAGGGCGATCCCTCGGCGCCGCTCGAGGCCCTGATCTTCGACTCCGTCTACGACAACTATCGCGGCGTCATCTGCTACGTGCGCGTGCTGAACGGCACCTTGCGTTCGGGACAGAACATCCTGTTCATGGCGACGAACAGCCGCTATCCCATCGACGAGGTCGGGGTGTTTCGCCCGGGCTTCACCCCGGTGGAGCAGCTGGGGCCCGGCGAGGTGGGCTACATCTCGGCCAGCGTCAAGAGCCTCGCGGAGGCGCATGTGGGCGACACGATCACCGACGCGGCCCGGCCGACGGAAAAACCGCTGCCTGGATACCGCAAGGTCAAAAGCGTCGTGTTCTGCGGTTTTTATCCCGTGGAGCGCGACGATTATCCTCAGTTGCGCGACGCGCTGGAAAAGCTCTGCCTGAACGACGCGGCGATCACGTTCGAGCCGGAGACGTCCGTGGCCCTGGGGTTCGGCTTTCGCTGCGGCTTTCTGGGGCTGCTTCATATGGACGTGGCGAGCGAGCGCCTGCGCCGGGAGTTCGACGTGGATCTCGTCGCCACGGCCCCGAACGTCGTCTACGAGATCGCGGCGACGGGAGGCTCGACCTTCGAGGCGCATCGCCCCAGCGACTTCCCGGACGCGGGGGAGATCGAGGAGATTCGCGAGCCCTTCATAAAGCTCTCCGTGTTCCTTCCCTCCGACTACGTAGGCAGGGTCATGCAGCTCGCCCAGGAAAAGCGCGGCCTCTACAGGTCCATGGACTATCTGACGCCGGACCGCGTGCGACTGGTCTACGACCTTCCCCTGGCGGAGTTCATCATCGACTTTCACGACAAACTGAAGTCCCAGACGCGAGGGTACGCGTCCCTGGACTACGAGTTCACGGGCCTGCGCGCGTCCGATCTGGTGCGCGTGGACGTGCTGGTCAACGGCGAGGCCGCCGACGCGTTTTCGTTCGTCTGTCACAGGGACGCGGCCTACAACCGCGGGCACGCGGCCGTCACGAAGCTGAAGGAGCTGATCCCCAGTCAGCTGTTCGAGGTTCCCATCCAGGCCTCGATCGGAAAGCGCGTCATCGTGCGCGTCAACGTGAAGGCCCTGCGCAAGGACGTTCTGGCCAAATGCTACGGCGGCGACATCACGCGCAAGCGGAAACTTCTGGAGAAGCAGAAGGAGGGCAAAAAGCGGATGAAGCAGATCGGAAGGGTCTCGATTCCTCAGGAGGCGTTTCTGGCGTTTTTGCAGATCGACGGCGAAGAAAAATGAAATTGAAAAATTTTTTTAATATTTTAATCTCCATAATCGGAGTCAGGGGGTCCAGAACCCCTTGCCAGGCTTGGGGTGGAGCCCCAGGTTCCTGGTTTTGTTCCTAGATTTTCAAAGCGATGTCTCTTTTCTCCCTCTATCTTCACGTCCCCTTCTGCCTTTCCAAATGCGGTTACTGCTCGTTTCACAGCCAGGCCCTCGGCGGGAATCCGGATTCTTCGATAGAGGCGTGGCTGACCGGCGTGTCGCGCGAAGCGGGGTACATCGGCCGAATATGGGGCGGACGACCGCCTCTTCGCACTGTTTTTGTCGGGGGAGGAACGCCGACCGTTCTGCCCCCCTCCGCGTGGCGGCGTCTGCTTCGCCTTCTGGAGAACGCCTTCGACCTGTCCGAGATTCAGGAGGCTACCGTCGAGGCGAACCCCTGTTCCCTGACGGAGGAGCACCTGACGCTGTGGCGCGATTCGTTCGTCACGCGGGTCAGCCTCGGGGTCCAGAGCCTGCAGGACGACGAGCTTCTCTGGATGGGACGCCGGCACGACGCGCGAACCGCGCTCCGGGCGATCGAGAGGACGCTCGCCTGTGGTTTCGACACGTCCGCCGACCTGATCTTCGGAGTCGCCTCTCAGACGCTCCGTGGATGGCACGACACCCTTCGCCGGGTTGTCGCGTCGGGAGTCGGGCACATTTCCACCTATCAACTGACGCTGGAAGCCCACACGCCCCTCGCTGAAAAACTCGACCGGGAGAAGTCGGAGCTGCCGGAGGGCTATTCCTTTTATCGTTTCGCGCAGTGGTACCTGCCGCGCAGGGGCCTTGCGCAGTACGAGATCGCGAGCTTCGCGCGTCCGGGCGGGGAGTGCCGGCACAACCTCGCCTACTGGCGCCGGGAAAATGTTCTGGCGCTCGGCCCGGCGGCCTGGGGGTATCTGCGGGATGACGGGTTTCGCTACCATAATGTTTTCACACCCGAGGAGTATGCTTCTCTGACGGAAACGGGCCTGCCGATCGCCGGGGCCGAGCGTTTTGAGGGACGCGCGGCGGGGGCGGAGGCCGCGATTCTGGCCCTGAGGACGAAATGGGGGATCGACGCGGCGGAGTTCACGAACCGCTTTGGCCGCGGCCTCTGGGAGGAAATCCGGGCCATCCTGGAGGGGATCCCCCGACGCCTTGTCCGAATTGACGACGATGGCGCGCGTCTGACGCCCGGGGGAATGAGGGTGGGCAACGCGATATGGGTGGAATTGCTGTCCCTCGACGACTGAGGGGATTTCAGCATTGTTCCGTTTTTTCAATTCGAGAGGAGGACTCGTGATGCGTTATATTTCATGCCTGTTGCTGTCCTGTTTTCTGTGGGTGTTTCTGTCGTGCGGCGTCGCCTCGGCAGCCGGTCCGGAGCGGGTGGCGGCCGCAATCGACGCTTTTGCGATCGACGTCTATCTCCAGCTGGCGGAGGGGAAGGGGAATATTTTCTTCTCGCCGTACAGCATCGCTTCGGCCCTCGCGATGACGTACGCGGGCGCGGACGGGGAGACCGCCGCGGAAATGGCGAAGGCGCTGCGCTTTGCCGACATCGAATCCGCTGATCAATTCTCGCCGCACGCCTCGCTGAAAAAGCTGCGGGACTCTCTCGGCGCGATCTCCGGCGACGTCGGGACGCTGGAAATCGCCAATCGCCTCTGGCTCGATCGGGAGATGAACCTGTTGCCGGATTACACGGCCCTGGTCGGAGAAAACTACAGCGGAGGCGTCGAGAAGCTGAATTTTGTGAAGGACGCGGAGGGCGCGCGCGCGACGATCAACGGTTGGGTGGCGGAACGCACGCATGACAAAATCCGGAACCTTTTGCAGGATGGCGACGTCACGCCTCTCACCCGCCTGGTCCTGACCAACGCGATCTACTTCAACTCCGTATGGATGGAGCCCTTCCGGAAGGAGCTTACGGAGGAGACCCCCTTCCGCGCCGCTTTGAACGAGCGAAAGAACGTCCCCATGATGCGCAGGACGGGGTTCTTCTTCTACGGGGAGGCGCCGGAGCTGCAGCTCATAAAAATTCCCTACCGAGCCCCCGGCCTGTCTCTTCTGGTCCTTCTGCCCCGAGAGAACGAGTCCTTCACGCAGCTGGAGCAAATGGAGAGGAAACTGTCTCCGCGGGAGCTCTCGGCCTGGACGGCCGCGATGACGCGCCGGGAGGTCACGCTTCGGCTGCCGAAGTTCAGGGACGAGCAACGCTGCTCTCTGAAGGAAATTCTGGAAAAATTGGGTATGAAGCTGGCCTTCAGCGGGGGCGCAGATTTCTCGAAGATGGCGGACGCGTCAAAGGAAGATCGGATCGCCATCGACGCCGTGATCCATCAGGCGTTTATCGAGTTGGACGAAAGGGGAACGGAGGCTGCCGCGGCCACGGCGGTGGGAATGATGAGGACGACGGCCTTCCTCCCCCGGGAAGATCCGATCGAGTTCCGCGCCGACCACCCCTTCGTCTACTGCATCATGGACGACGCCACGGGAACGATTCTGTTCATGGGACGAATGGCGGGGCCGTAAAAGGCCGCGGCCCCCTCAAAATCGCGACCGCGCGCAGGAATGCCGACGCCCGAATATTTCAGACGTCGGCATTTTATATTCCGAGTCGGGTTATAATATTTTGACGATAACATTTCTGGGAGAGATAACATGAACATCGTACCTTATGTCCGCAGGGCCCAGTATTACGAGACCGACCAGATGGGGGTGATTCACCATGCCAACTACATCCGCTGGTTCGAGGAGGCCAGGGTGGATTTTCTGGATCAGATCGGTTTTCCCTACGCTCAGGTGGAGTCTCGCGGCATTACGTTCGCCGTGCTGAACCTGTCCTGCGTATTCAGATCGTCGGTGGTTTTCGGGGACACGGTACACATCCTCGCCGGAGTTTCCGAGTCCGAGCACTCGAGAATGACGATTTCCTACCGCGTGACGGACGCCGTGTCCGACGAGCTGCGGACGACCGGCGCGACGAGTCACTATTTTTTCAGGAAGAGGGATGCGCGCCCGGTTTCACTGAAAAAGGCGATCCCGGAGCTGTACGATCT
>JAITPZ010000154.1 GCA_031289165.1 Synergistaceae bacterium | reverse complement strand
CGTCCGATGCCCCGAACGCCGAATACCCGCTCGAAAGTCAGTTTTTCGATCTCCGACGGCAGAGGTCCCTCGAATACCGGCGGTGGAACGTACATATGCCCCGGAAGAAGGGTTCGGAGGCGGTTGACGTCCGGCGAGGCGTGACGCGCCAGCTCCTCTATTCTGCGCTCCTCGTCGAGCAGGATGACGTTACCCACCGGCTCGGTGATCTCCAGCATCAGAGAGTACTTCACGCCGAATCCCGCCGCGACGAAGCGCACGATCTCCAGCTCCAGAACCCTGTCGAAGTTCACCTGCCTGGCCGAGAGGATCTGTCCCTTCGAAAGACGGCTCTTCAGTGCCTGGACAAGCGGCGTCCTCGCGGGAGCGCCTCGCCTGAGCGCATCGACGGCGGCGGCGTCCACCAGACAGCACCCGGCGCTTCCCGCCCCCCAGGAGATCAGAAAACACGCCTCCGATTTCCCCAGAGCCCCATCGACCCCCGAGACGTGAAGCGCGATCCACGACTCCCCTCCCTCGACCTTCGAAACGCGCCAGGGAAGCCTTGCGTTCAACGCGGCCTGCAGGCCGTAAATATATTCCGGACCAAACGCCACAGCGGATCACCTCAAGAGACCTGAAAGTTCGTTTTGATGCCTGTTTAAATTATACATGCCCCTGCTGATGAGAAAACGACATGTTAAATGCCGGTTTTGACGAGGCGAAAGCACCAACAGGCGACGAGTTTCGAAAATGCCGCCTCCCGTCTCAATTTGTAGTCCGGGACAATATGATACATATTTTAAGGTACAATAGTAAGCTGATTTTGAAAGGAGTGAATGGAATGAGCCTGCACAGTCTGAAGTTCGGCAGAGAAAAAGTGGAAATCGATATCCCGGATGAAAATCTTCTGGGCGTGCTGAGGAGCCGCGAGGTTCCCTGCGCCGCCACTGAGGAAGATGCCGTTTTAAAGGCGCTGGCGAACCCCGTCGGAAGCCCCCGCCTCAGCGAAAAGGTGAAACCGGGCGAGACGGTCTGCGTCGTTACCTGCGACCTCACTCGATCGTGGCAGCACCCTGCCGTCTACCTTCCCCTGCTGGTCGAGGAAATCAAAAAGGGCGGAGTGAAGGACGAGGACATTTTTTTCCTTGTGGCCACGGGGACGCATCGCTCCCATACGCCGGAGGAACATAAGCTCCTTCTGGGCGAAAAACTTTACGGCCGCTATCGGGTGATCGACCACGAAAGCGCCACAGCCGAGATGAAGGACTTCGGGAAGACCCGTTTCGGTACCCCGGTCCGGCTCAACAAAATAGCGGCGGACGCCGACCACGTGGTTCTCACGGGCGGCATCGTGTATCACTTCATGTCCGGATGGGGCGGCGGCAGGAAATCGGTGCTGCCGGGCATCGCCTCCTACGAGACCGTGATGGCGAACCACGCTCTGGCCCTCAATCCGCCTCCCGGAAAGGGGCGCAACCGGGTCTGCCGCGGCGGTAACGCGGAGGGGAACCTCATTCACCTGGACATGACCGAGGCCGCGGCGAAACTCGCGCCCTCGTTTCTGCTGAACGTTATCATGAGCGGAGAGGGAAAGATCGGCTGGGCCGTGGCCGGGGACTGGCAGGAGGCGCACGAGGCGGGAAGGAACATCGTCGACGGTGTGGACAAAATCCCGATACCGGAGCTTGCGGACCTGGTCATCGCTTCGGCCTGCGGCTACCCGAAGGACATCAACTTCTATCAATCCACGAAGGCCCTCTTCAACGCGCAGGACGCCGCCCTTCCCGGCAGGGCCATCGTCATCCTCGCGTCCTGCACCGAGGGATACGGCAGCGAGGAGATGCAGATGATGCTGCAAAAGTACAAAAATTCCGATGAGCGCGAGGTCGAGCTGAGACACGCGTTCACCATCTCCAAATACGTCGGCTACTGCGCGGGGCAGGCCGCCGAGCAGTTCGACTTCCACCTGGTGACCGACATCGATCCCAAACTTCTGGAGGGAACGGGGATCAAAATATCGAGGACGCTGGACGAGGCGATGAAAAAAGTATACTCCGCCCACGGCACGGCGCTGAAAACCTGGCTGATGCCGCAGGGAGCGAACACCCTGCCCAAACTTTCTTCCTGAGCCGGAGGCGCCGTTGAACACGCATAACCTTTTACTGGCGTTCGGGCTGACGCTTTTCGCGGGACTTTCGACGGGTGTGGGCTCCGCGCTGGCCTTTCTGGCGAAGCGCACCAACACCCGGTTTCTGGCGGTCAGCATGGGATTTTCGGCGGGGGTGATGATCTACGTCTCCTTCGTCGAAATTCTCGTCACGGCGCAGAACTCCCTGATCGCGGAGTGGGGAAAGGTCGGCGGTTCCTGGGGGACGGTCGTCGCGTTCTTCGCGGGAATGGGACTCATCGCCTTCATCGACAGATGGGTCCCCGACGCGGATAACCCGCACGAGGCGCATACCGTCGAGGAAATGTCGATGACCCCCGACGAGCACGCCCAAAAATACCACGACATGTCGAAACTGCACCGTACGGGCGTATTCACGGCCATCGCCATCGCCATCCACAACTTCCCCGAGGGTCTGGCCACCTTCACGGCCGCTCTGCTCGAGCCCGCTCTGGGCATGGCCATCGCCGTGGCCATAGCCATTCACAACATCCCGGAGGGCATCGCCGTCTCCGTGCCCATTTTCTACGCCACCGGCGACCGCAAAAAGGCCTTCGTCTACTCCTTCCTGTCCGGTCTTGCCGAGCCCCTCGGGGCCGTCGTCGGCTACGTGATTCTGATGCCCTTTTTGTCCCCCGCCGTCTTTGGTCTGCTCTTCGCCGGAGTCGCGGGAATCATGGTATTCATCTCCTTCGACGAACTCCTGCCCTCGGCCGAGGAGTACGGCGAACACCACCTCTGCATCTACGGCCTGATCGGCGGCATGGCCGTCATGGCCGTATCCTTGTTGCTGTTTTTGTAAATGGGAAGTAGCTCTGGAAATGTCGGTTGTGGCTGTATTGCTGGCGCTAACGCTGACGTGTGGAACCTGCGGCAAAAGTAACCCGTGCGTGGAACGGGGACGGAGTCGTCAATCTTCGCCCCCGCCCTGGTCGAGGTATAATCTCTGTCAGGCGGCTTTCGTACATCGTTTTTCCACCAGACAGGGGTTGTGGCGGCTGTGGAGAGGACAATGAAACCGTATACCGCAACGCTGCAACACAGCGAGGATACGATTCGCGATTTGTGCAGAATACAGTTCCGGTCGGCAAACCGGAATATGTTGCCGTTCGGGTATGGGTGCGTGTTTATCAGCATTTCAGTGGGCGGACTCTTTGCGTTCGAATCGCTGTGGGCCGTCGCGTTCGTTTTTTTGGGTTGCTGGGCTATGATGGCAATAAGGCAAACACCCAACAGGCGGGCAGAAAGAATTATTACACGCCTGGGCGGGAAGTTCCCTGCAATCGATTATACATTCGATGAAGAAAATTTTACGGCGAATTTTGGCGCGAACGCGGACTTGGTGCCTTACGGGGAAGTTGTACGCCTGATAGAAGACAAAACGTACTGTTATTTCTTTCTGAAGTCTTTCTCCGTCTATATGTTCGCCCAAAAAAGCGCTGAAAATCCGGAGGAATTAAAAGAATACCTTGCCACGCAAACCGGGTTGAGGTGGCGGGCCGGTAAAGATCTTTTCTCAGTCTCCCTGAAAGATATCCTGGATGCAGTGATGACACGAATATGAAACGAGCGATGCGCCGGTCAGCCCGGACAGCACCGCTCGCTTATTTTTTGCTGTTGTGTATCTCGTTTTTGCAGGTTGGCGCCGGCGTCAGCGGGCCGCCTCGATCGCCTCGAGCAGGGCAGCGCCGGCTTCGCTGACGGCTTTTGCGTTGGGAACGTAAGAGTCGATATAGATGGCTCTCAGCTGGTCACGGTAGCCACACTCCGTCACCGTTCTGCCCTTTTCGACGAGGGCTTTGTAAATGCCGCTTTCCTCTCCAAGCAGGTACTTGTTGTAATCGTACTGGAGCGATTTCCATGTGTCGACCAGAAGCTCCTGGACGGCGACCGGCAGCTTCTCCCACCACGCCTTGTTTGCGTTGAGGCCCTGGAATGCGTACATATGCGCGTCTTTCCAGACGTTTGGCGCGACATCCGTGTACCCGTTGGAGTAAAGCGCCTGGATGGGGAGCTCGATTCCCTGCGCTACGCCTGTCTGAATTGCGGTGTACGCCTCGGACATTGCCATGGGAACGGAGGACATGCCGATGCCTTTGGTCCAGTCGACGTAGACCTGCGCTTCGGGGGTGCGCATGATAAGGCCCTTGCAATCCGCAATGCTGTTGATGGGAGTCGTTGTGGCGGAAACGCGCTGACCGTGCTGAACGACGCCAAGGAGGTAAGTATTGGTCTTATCCGCGAGCGCCTTCCTGAGGATTTCGCCGCCTTTGCCGTACATGACCCGTTCGGCATGCTCGTAAGAATCCAGAAGGTATGGATAATAAAGAACCGCGAACTCCGGACAGTAGGATTCATACATCGAAATATCGGTAACCGACATTTCGACCGACCCCACGTTGACCTGTTCAATGATTTCCATATAACTGCCAAGCTGCGCGCCAGGATAGTAATTGAACGTGATTTTCCCGCCGGAAGCCTCGGTTACGGCCTTTATCCAGTCCTGATTCATTTTTGCTTCAATGGTCTGCGCCGCTCCGTTGGCGCTTGCGAGCGTAATCGTCAGGGGCGCGTATTCGGCCGCCTCCCCTGTCGCGGTGAAAAACACGGACGACTGTCCACAAAAGCTCAGGCCAAACAACAGAATCCCCGCAAGTAAAAGTACAGTACGCTTCCTCATAATCACAATCCGCCTCCAATATTAGGATTATTGAGCCACCATCTCCTGCCAGGGCAGGCGACGACTGGTTTTATTTTAAAGCCCGAACCTTCCCGGCGGCGCGGAAAATACCCCATCACTCACCGGCCTGCCTGACGCGGCGTCAGCCAATTTTAGAAGGAAGCCAGCAGGAGAACGCCGGGAAATGGATACACAGGATAACGACGACGATCATGACAAGAACAAAAGGCCAGCATGTTTTGTAGATTTTCCCTATCGGCGTATTGCGGATCCCCGCCGCTACAAACAAAAGATTGCCGACAGGCGGGGTGAGCTGGCTGGTCAGGAGCGAAAGGAGGTACACAATCGCAAAATGCTGAAAATCTATGCCCATCATGGACACGACAGGCGCCATCACCGGCAAAAACATGACCGTGGACGCGAGCCCGTCGATAAAGCAGCCCACAAGCAGACCCACCAGCAGCAAAAAGTAGAAGAACCCGGCCTGCGTGGATATATACGTGACGCTGAATGCGCCAAGCTGCTTCGCCACGTTCATGCGCGTCAGCATATAGCTGAATACACCGGAATACACGATGTTCATGAGGGGGCCCGACGCCGCCAGGCAGGCGTCGATAAGGCATTGCATGATTTTTTCGATATTCAGCTTTCTCAGGAGACAACCATAAATCAGGCCATAAACACAGGCCAGAACGCCCGCTTCAGTCGCCGTACAAATCCCCGTGACAATACCGATGATGATAACGGCAGGCATCGCCAGGGCGCCGATGGATTTGAAGAAGTGGATGACGATATTCTTAAAACCGCCGAACGCCTGCTTCGGAACCTTCATTTTTCTCGCGTAAATATAGCAGACGAGCATATTCCCAAAAGCCATGAGAAGGCCCGGGATAACGCCGCCCATAAAAAGCTTGCCCACGGAGTAGTCCGCTGCGCTCGCAAAAACAATCATCATGATACTGGGTGGGATAATGGGGCCCAAACAGCCTGCGGCGGCCAGCACATTGCAGGCAA
>JAITPZ010000004.1 GCA_031289165.1 Synergistaceae bacterium | reverse complement strand
AGTCCAAGGGCCTCGATGACCTGCCGCTGCGTCAGTATTCCTTTTTCAACAAAAATCTCTCCCAGCCTGTTGTTGGAACTCACCTGGGCCTTTAAAGCCTCGTTCAGCTGGGCTTTCGTGATTCTGCCCGCCTCGAGAAGGATTTCGCCTATTCTTTTTTTTGCCGTACTCATCAAAAAAGCCTCCCATTAGGCTCAGACCTGCAATTGTCCCTATCGAAGCCTGCAGCTCTCGACTACCTCCACCCGACAGAGCGCTTATGTAAACCCGTTGTCAATATTTTTTATATATTAACTGAAGCAAATCTACAACGCAAGAGATTTGCTTCATTCTCAATAAATATAATCTTCATACGGAATCATTATACCCCGTAAAAAAAGAACGTCGAAACAGGATCCGCAGGGTATATCCCCACGTTTCCCGATCGACGCCAAAAATCGATGATGAACGACCCCGCCCCGAAGGGGTTGCTTCGAATAACCGTGAACTACACGCGGAGGGTGACCGCGAGAACTTCCTCCATACTGGTGACTCCCTTCAGAGCTTTACCAACACCCGACTGCCTGAGTGTATTCATGCCGCGCCTGGTCGCTTCAGCGCGAAGAAGGATATCGTCCACTCCGTTCAGAATCATTCGCCTGAGAGCGTCATCCAGCGTCATGACTTCGTAAATGGCCACTCTGCCTTTATAGCCCTGTCTGCATTCATGGCAGCCCACGGCTCTCCACGCGTTCGTCCCGGGAGAAAGCTCCAGTACCTCGCACATGCGGGGCTCCATTTCATACTGTTCCCTGCAGAGGGGGCAAAGTTTTCGGACAAGCCGCTGAGCGATAACGCCGGACAGCGAGGCCGACACGAGGTAGGGAGGAATTTCCATGTCCACCATACGCGTCACGGCGCCGGGCGCGTCGTTCGTATGCAGGGTCGAAAAGACGAAATGTCCGGTAAGGGCCGCCCTGGTGGCGATCTGCGCCGTTTTATGGTCGCGAATTTCCCCTATCATGATCTTGTCGGGGTCCTGACGCAGAATCGAACACAGAGCGGACTCGAACGTCAGGCCCGCCTTCTCGTTGACGTGAACCTGACTGACTCCGTCCAGCGAGTACTCCACAGGATCTTCGACCGTGACGATATTGATGCCCGGCTGATTGATTTTTTCGAGTATGGAGTGAAGCGTCGTCGACTTGCCGCTGCCCGTCGGCCCCGTCACCAGCAGAATGCCCCATGACGTTCCGCAGAACTGCCGGACCTTCTCCATATCGTCGGGCTCCAGTCCCAGGTGTTCGAGTCCCAACGGCGAACTCTCCGGGTCCAGAATCCTCAGCGCCATCTTTTCGCCCCTCGTCGTGGGAAGGGAGCTGACGCGAAGGTCGACGAAACGCCCCGCGACCTTCAGCAGGATACGCCCGTCCTGAGGTTTCCTCCTCTCGGCGATGTCCATCCCCGCCATGACTTTCATCCGTGAGGAGACGGCCGGATGCAGCATCAGGGGATAGTCGAAGGCAGGATAAAGAACGCCGTCCACTCGATACCGAATGCGCGCGCTCTTTCTGCAGGGCTCGACGTGGATGTCGGAAGCCCCCTCCCGCACCGCCTGACTCAGGATCCGATCGACCAGCTGGACGACCGGCGCCTCGTCGGCTCCGATCTCTCTGAAATGCTCTCTCAGGGGTTCGATGCTGCTCATCGTCACAATGGCGTTGTCGAGATTGTCCTGAAGGCCGTAAAGCCGGTCCAGGTTGTCCGTGATTTCCGCGGCCGTCGTAATGCACAGCCTGAGGTCGCGTCCCGAGAGCATACGAACTTCATCCTGCGCCAGAAGATCCAGAGGATCGACCATGGCGACAAGCAGCAGACCGTTCTCCAGGACGGAAAGGGGAATAAGCCGCAGCCGTTTCGCCACCCTGCGGGGAATGGATCGAATAGCCTCCGGCATGGGCTGGTAACGCGCCAGAGTCTGCATGGAAAGCCCAAGCTGGTCCGACAGGGCCCTCGCCAGGTCCGTTTCCGTGATGGCTTCCCCGTCGGCCAGGATCTCCCCGACGCGCCGGCCCGCGGAACACCGTTTCTGTTCCCGCAGGGCGTCAAGCAACTGATCCTCCGTAATGGACCCGTTCCGCAGCAGGATGCTTCCGAGCGGGGGGTATGGCCTCACGGGGGCGACCGCGTCGGGAAGGGTCGCTTCCGTTCTTTTATATTTTTTCATGAAAATTTTGGAGAGAAAAGGTTATGGCCGCCGGGCAAGTCCCGGAAACCAGTATTTTTTATTTGCTGCCGCCTTTTTCGCGTCCCATTCCGCCAGGATCCTTACGGCCTCGTTTGCGGCCAAGACGCTTCGATCGACGCCCTCGTACCTGAACTTATTTTTCAGGCGATGAGCGACGACGGCGAAGATAGCGCCGGACCTGAAGCCGTAAATTCCGGAAAGCGTGAAAATCGTGGCTGCCTCCATCTCGAAATTCATGACTCCGGCGCGGTTCAGGTCCTCCACCCTGTTTTCGAAAAAGGACTGAGTGTACCCATTGTATCCCGGACGGGCCTGGCCGCAGTAAAACGAGGACGTCGTGCAACTGACGCCGACGTGATAGGGCAGATCCAAGCGTTCGCAGGCCTCGACCAGCGCCGTCGTCACCTCGTAGTGTGCCGCGGCGGGGTAGGAGAGGTCGATGTACTCCGCACTGGTCCCGTCCTGCCGCATCGCGCCGGAACAGACGATCAGCTCCCCGCACTCCACCTCCTCGCTGATGGCCCCGCAGGATCCCACGCGAATGAACGTGTCCGCGCCGAGGGCCGCCAGTTCCTCGAGCGCGATCGACGCGGACCCTCCTCCCACTCCGGTGGAACAGCAGGTCACGGGAACGTAGCCCAGCCTTCCCGCGTATGTGCAGTGTTCCCTGTTACTGGCAACGAACCGGGATTCCGTCCACTCGCCGGCGATGACATCCACCCGGTCGGGGTCGCCCGGAAGCAGAACGTATCTGCCGACGTCTCCATTTTTGCATCGAATGTGATATTGAAGGTTTTCTTCCATGACGGGCCTTGCCGCGTCGTTCGATTCCCAGATTTTCTTCGGTGTCGCGTCACTCATGCCTCTCACTGCCTCCCGTCAAAAAATGGAACAACCACCCAGGCAACTGTAAAAACCGCCTTCCCTCACTCAGGTCCGCAGACCGTCCTCTTTTGGTCATACAGTATGATACTGATATATCAGTTATGGAACATACGTAAAACCTTTGATACGCGCCTTCATATCAGGCTGAAATTAATCCGATGCGATTCTGTTCTTCCCCGCCCTTTTCGCCTTATACAGGTTTTCATCGGCTTTGGCGACAAAAACGCTTACGGCGTCCGATTTTGTCGGGACAATTGAGGTCACTCCCATACTGAGCGTGACGGAGGTTACGATTCCGTCGACGGTGGGAATTTTTTTGTTCTCCACGTCCGAGCGGATTTTTTCCGCCGTCACGAGAGCCCCCTCGAGATCGGTGTTGGGGAGGAGCAGACCGAACTCCTCCCCTCCGAGGCGGGCGGGCAGGTCGGACGAACGCCGAGCCGCGGAGGCAAAAATTTTCGCGACCGCCTTCAGCAGAGCGTCGCCCTGAGGGTGACCGTACGTGTCGTTGTATGTTTTAAAGGCGTCCAGGTCCATCATCAGAAAGGAGATCGGTCTTCGCTCCCTGATGCACCTCCGCCACTCCAGACCGATGTGGTTGTCGAAACTTCTCCGATTCGGGATGTCCGTCAGCGGATCCATCAGGCCGAGCCTCTCTATCGTGCGGAACTGATGGAGGATCTGGATGTGCGTCCTCACCCTCGCCTGGACGATCGCGTTTTTGAAGGGCTTCGTTATGTAGTCCACGGCGCCCAGGAAAAACCCCCGTTCCTCGACCTCCTCTCCGCTGAGTTCGGTGATGATGATGACGGGAATGTTTTTCGTTTCCAGAGATTCCTTCAGCTTCGCAAGCACGTCGAAACCGTCCATGCCGGGCATGATGATGTCGAGCAGGATAAGGTCGGGACGATCCCGTTCGGCGCGCTCCAGCGCCTCTTCTCCCGATTTGGCCGCGAATACGGTGTACTCCGAAGAGAGTATTCGATCGAGCACCGCCAGGTTTGACCTTTCGTCGTCGACGACCAGAACGCCGTATTTCGATTCGTTTTCCCGCTCGTCCGTCGGGTTATCCCTGAATTCGTCCCGCAATTCGTTTCCCATGTCGCAGTCCCCCTTAGCTTTGGGCAAATATGGCTGTTCAGTTCTCTCCGTGGGGCTCGGTCGGATACTTCCCCTCCACTGCCGACTCCCTGAGGGACAGCAGCGTCTCGTTCGCCCTGTAAAAGTCAAATTCCTCCATCTGCTTCAGGAGAAGCTCGCATTTTTCGCCGAGAGGCGAGAGCGTCCGCCTGATCTCGTCAGTCAGCTCCAGGCTGCGCGTATCGCCCGACGTCAGCAGGGACGCGAGCCTCTCCATCAGAGAATGCGCCTCCTCTTCGTCGAAAGAATCGGGCGCGCGTTCCGGATCGGGGGCCTTCGGAACGGTTCGCCGCAACTCGTCCAGGACGACGCTCAGTTTCCCGTCGAGTTTGCACATCTGATCGGCGGTCGGGTCGAGGTCGCTCCCGGCCAGGGTTTGTTCGATTTCGAACGCCGCCTCCCGAAGCTCCGGAGCGCCAATCAGCCCGGAGGTTCCCTTGAGCGTGTGCGCCAGGCGACGCGCGTCCACCCTGTTTCCGGCCCGCAGAGCTTCCGCGATTCGCTCGCCGTCGGAGGCGTGATCCTCCAGAAAATTCACCCTCAGCTGTCGATACAGCGCCTCGTCGTCGGCCGAGTTTTTCAGCCCGACCTTCTCGTCGATAACGCTCCCGGTTTTATCGGTCGCTCCGGGATCGGAGAAATCCTGAGAGGAATCTTTTTTCATGGTCATATGGGCCGGCATCCACTCCAGAAGAACCCGGTTGAGCGCTCCGGGGTCTATGGGCTTGGGGATGAAGTCGTTCATACCGGCCTCGATGAACAGTTCGCGCGCCCCCGCGACGGCGTTCGCGGAAAGCGCGACGATGGGAATGTCCCGCCCCTCGGGAAGGGAGCGGATGACGCGGGTCGCCTCGAGGCCGTCCATTTCGGGCATCATGTGGTCCATCAGCACGAGGTCCCAGCGCCGCTCCCGAACCCTCCGGATGGCCTCGGCTCCGCTCGACGCCGTATCCGCCCGGATGTTGTGCCGGGCCAGATACGCCACGGCCACTTTCAGGTTGATCCGGTTATCGTCGACCACGAGAACCCGTGTGTCCTCGTCGGCCACGGAGAACGCCGTGAAGCTCGCGCCCTCCACCTGCCGCGGGTCGCCCTCGACCAGAGGCAGCAGGACGGTGAAAACGGACCCCCTTCCGTACTCGCTCTCGATTTCGATCTCTCCGTCCATGAGCGACACGAGGTTTTTCGTGATGGGAAGGCCGAGCCCCGTCCCCGCTATGCCGCGGTTGAGCGCGTTGTCGAACTGCGCGAAAGCGTCGAAGAGCCTCGGCAGGTTCTCCTTTTTGATGCCGATCCCCGTGTCTCTGACGGCAAAGGTCATATAATCCCGGTCACTCTTCCTCACGCGCCCGACGTGAAGCTCCACGACCCCCTCCCGCGTGTACTTGACCGCGTTGTTCACGATGTTGACGATCACCTGACGAATGCGGGCGTCATCCCCGTAAACCACGTCGGGGACGTCCGAGGCGAAGGAATATCTGAACTCCAGGTCCTTCGCCTCCGCCATGAAACGGCTCATGGAGCAGATGTTGTCGTACAGCTCCATCAGGTTGAAGTGCACCGGGGAAAGCTCCATCTTCCCGGCCTCGATTTTGGAAAAGTCGAGAATATCGTTGATGATCTGCAGAAGCGCCTTCGACATTTTTTTGATGTCGCTGAAATAACTTCGCTGCGTCTCGTCGAGGTTGTCCATGCGCATCAGGTCGCTCATCCCGATGATGGCGTTGATCGGCGTGCGAATTTCATGGCTCATGGAGGCGAGAAACCTGCTTTTGGCCTCTGAGGCGACCTGAGCGGCGCGGGACCGCACCTCCAGCTCGCGGTTGCGCTCGTCGGCCTCGTGGATTTTTTGCTCCCTGGCTTTGATCTCGCGCAAATCCCGGGAGTAGGTGGCCAAAAGGCACATCTCCTTCCAGGGGACGCGCACCAGCGTCGTTTCCACCGGCAGCGGTTCGCCCGCAGACGTATAATGCAGCCATTCGAACCGCTGATACCCGGTCTCGAGCGCCGCCTGGTCCCGCACGTCCATCTCGTCGCGACTGCGGGCGCCGTTCGGTTGAAACTCGGGGCTCAGGTCGTACAGGCGCTCCAGATACTCCGACTCGTCGGAAACGCCAAACATGCGCAACGCCTCCTGGTTGCAGTCGAGCAGGTTCCCCTTCTCATCCCAGAGGGAGCAGGCCATCGGCGTGGCGTCCAGCAGGGCGCGGCTGCGTTCTTCGGCCTCCTGCGCCTCCCGCTGGCTGGACCTGATCTCGCGCAGGTCGCGCGCGTAACCGATCACACAGTGACCGTCCTTCCACCGCGTGTACACGAAGGTGATCTCGGCGGGGAGGGTCTCCCCGCCGACCGTGCGGTGTACCCATTCAGAAATAGCGCGCCCCTTTTCGCACGCCTCGCGGATGCAGAGCCTGGCTTTCTCCCGGCTCCGCAGGCCATCGGGCTGAAACTCGGGCGAGAGTTCGTAAAAACGATCCATATACTCCCGCCGGCTTCCCACCCCGAACAGGTTGACCGCCTCCTGATTGCAGTCGAAAATATTGCCATCCAGGTCCCAGAAGGTGCAGGAAAGCGGCATCGCGTCCGACATGGTGCGAGTTCGCTCGATGGCCTCCGTGTTCCGTACGTCGGTGGTGTCGAAGTAGATCACGAGCGTACCGTCAAAACTGCCGACCTCGTCCAGGAGGGGGGAGGCCTGCACGGTATACATGCGCGCCTCGCCGTGGCCGGAGAAATCTATACGCACATCGTTCTCGACGGTCCTGCGCCCTTCTTTTACTTTTTCAAACCTCCGAACGCTCTCCCTCAGAAATTCCTCGTCGCCGAAAAGCGAGTAGAGTTTCTGGAACGTCCACCCGCTGACGATGTCGAAATTTTCGATGTTCACAAGCCTCAGGAGCGCCTCCGTGCAGTAGACGACGCGCCCCTGACGATCGAGCAGCAGAATGATCTCCGGACTGCTTTCGAGGAGGAGCTTCATGTATTTTTCCTGTTTCAGCAGCTCGGCGATACGTGCGGCGTCCATCACTCCGTCCATCGATCCGGCATCGGCGAGTTCCCGTTCGGAATGTCTCCGGCCTCCGTCGCGGACAAAGTCGTCTTTCGCGCTTTTATCTTTCGTTTTCTCGTCCCCCGGCAAAGCGCCGCCCCCTTTTCGAGACGAATCAGACGTCCAAAAAAGAGTCTCGCATTCTTCTGATAAGGAATGCGAGACTGTAATTTCAAAATTTATTATAACTTATTAACGTACTTTCTCCGTTCGCGTCGTCGCGAAGAAGTTCACGCAGACGTTGGGAACCCCTGTCGAGATGACCATGAGGTCGGCGTGAATATGCGAGGCGAGAAGCCCCGTGGCAAAATTCTTGTCGATCACGGCATCCAAACCCTCCAGCGTCCCGTCGTCCCCGCGAATGACGGGACGCCCGCCGCCCGAGATCCCCTCGTTTATTCCCGGGCAAGCCCCTCCTGAAGGACGGCCAGGCCCTTTCCAGGGGCGACTTTGCAGCCGCATCGAATGCAGGCGCGCTCGACGGCCGCCACGGTTCCCACCAGTATGTGTTTGTCTATGTTACCCATGTGTCCAAGACGGAAGCCCCTGCCCGCGTACTCCCCGAGGCAACCGGCGGACTGAACTCCCTCCTCCGCCAGTCGGGTGCGGAAGGCCGCGTCGTCGAGGCCGAAGGCCCCCGGGTAGAGGAAGATCGTCAGGGTGGACGCCCTGTACGCTCTCTCCGCCGCGGGCTCGAAGCCCAGCGCCTCCATGGCGGAGACGAAAAGCGCGGACTGGCGAACGTGGCGGGCATAGCGCTCCTCCAGTCCCTCTTCCTTTATAATACGCACGCCCTCCTTCAGCGCCAGGATCATGTTGACCGGGGGCGTTCCCCAGTACTTCGCGGGAT
>JAITPZ010000192.1 GCA_031289165.1 Synergistaceae bacterium | reverse complement strand
CGCTGTTTTCAAGTTGATTGTATGCGGGTTCGCCCCTGGCGCCGAAAACCCCGGATGAAAGATTTCCTCCGCCAAAAATTTGAGAATATAACTCTTCATCGACAAAAGAAATAAGATGCTCGAGACCGGAAGTAAACTTAACCCGAACATGTTCTTCGCTGTCCGCAACCTCGACGGACTCAACTTCATCATAAACCAGCAATGCGCTTTTTAATTCAGCGACAAAGGCTGATAATTCGATTTCAACGCTCTCTCCGCCGCCATGCGCTTCAAATATTTCCTGCTCAACAGCATCGAGGATTGCCTGATTTTTTTCCAAATCAACAAGGACATCGCCGCCGGACGAATCTTCGCCCCCGCCCCCGCCACCGCAGCCGACGGCTATGAACACACAGGCGACCATTAACAAAATCATCCATAAAAACCAACTTCTTTTTTTCACCACTTTCTACCCCCTTTGAAATAAGTAAAGCCCTTTAAGCGGACATGCGCACAGAGCGGGAACCCCTTTGGGCTCTCGCGGTTTTTGAATTTGAGATCGAAATGACAGGGAAGGAAAAGTGAAGGTGAAATTAAGCTCGCGTTGTCCTCGCGGCGTTGCCGGTCAAAAGTCGCCCGAAGCCCGAAGCCCGAAGCCCGAAGCCCGAAGCCCGAAGGATTATATCCGGCTTTCCGGACGTGTCAAGGGGAATTTGCCTGATTTTATACTCCCCCGATAAATTTTCCATACGTTTTTTTCTCCAGTTTTGTGTGAAAATTTCTGTCATTTTATCACAGTTGCGCTTTAATTGAAAAGATGACGCGACAGGAAAGATTTCCTTTCCCCGCATTTCCCCGCGCTGAGAAAGGGAACCGAAAAAACAAATCATAAAAACAAAATCTTATCGAAGCGTCCCGGCGCGAAGGCGTGCCCACAGAAACATTCGGTCTTCGCGGTCCCCGGCCCTGTAGGAATAGCAGCGATCACGACATTCCACGGTGTCCATTCCGGAAAGAAGGATGCGCTCCTCCCCCACACCGGCTTCGAGCAGCTGACGTTTCAGCTCGCCCGCGATGTCGAAGAAAATCTTTTCTCTGCCGGCCTCCGCGCCGGTTCCGCTTCCGACCCGGACGTTTTCGGGGTGAAAAACGACGAGACCGCGTTCCGTCCATTCCTCTCTGTCTCTGGGGTAGTTCGCTCCTCCGACGCAGGGCCCCACCCAGGCCCGGGCCGACGCGACCGCGCCGCTCCCGTAGCGTATCCGCACCCTTTCCAGGCCTGCCCTCACGATGTTCTGAACCGTTCCCTTATAGCCGGAGTGCATCATCAGCAGCCAGGGCCTTCCGTTCAGCGGCATCACGACGACGGGCGCACAGTCGGCGAAGCGCAGGGACGCCTCCAGGTCGAACGAGTCCAGCAAAATACCGTCCGCCCTGGGGGCGGGCGTTTCAGTCGCGTTTTTTTCGGCGGAATCCAATATTCTCGTTCCGTGGACCTGCCGGGGGGCGATCAGGGGAAGGCGCTCTCCCAGCAGGGGAATCAGGCTCTCCCGCATGGGCAGGGCGCGTCCCTCCGTCCCGTCGAGCAGCGTTCCCCGCATGAAAAAACGAACGTCCACGACGGCGGCAAAATCGTTCGGCGGCGTCAGGCGCAGCCAGCGCTGTCCGTTTGCGATTTTTTCCATAAAGCCCCTCATCGCGGCACGTTTTCCCCGTCCGCCAAAACTCCTCCGGCCGCTAAAAGTTTGGGGCGCACCCAGCCGATGAGGTAGAGGCTGCCGCAGACGACCACGACATCATTTTCTCCGGAGGCCCGCTCGATGGCGTCGAGGGGATTTTCGTATCCCTCCACCGCGCCCGTCCATTTCATTTGCCGCGCGCGTTCGGCCAGGACGTCGGCCGCAAGGCTCCTCTCCATGCCGGGAACCTGGGTCGCGCAGAACGAAGGAGCCTCTCCGTTCGATCCCCTCAGCCCGTTCAGGATTTCGAGGCACGCGGGATAGTCCTTGTCCTTCATCACGCCGTAAACGAGCCCGATTCGTCTGTCGCCCCACAGCTCCGCAAGGCTTTCGACGAGCTTCGTCACGCCGTCCAGGTTGTGTCCCCCGTCCAGCACGACCGTCGGGGCGCGGGATACGATCTCCAGGCGACCCGGCCAGCGCGCGCTCAGAAGCCCCGCGCGGATCGCGGGCTCCGTCAGCCGGCCGAAGCGTTCCGTCAGGCGGGAAAGCGTCAGGAGCGCCAGAGCCGCGTTCGAGACCTGATAACGTCCGGTCAGGCCCGTACGAACGCCCGACAGGTTCAGGCCGCCCGCAGAAAACATGGAAAAATCGAAGACGCAGCCCGTCTCCGTCACGGTCGCCGCCCCGACGACGGCATCCCGCCCCACGACGAAGGGAACGGCGTTCACCCGGGCGCAGAACTCCTCGAACAGCGGGATCAGGCCTGGCGCGTCGCCCAGGTAACACGCGGGTTTGGCGGGACGCGCCACCGCGAATTTTTCTCCGGCTATTTTCTCCAGAGCGTCCCCCAGGTACTCGGTGTGGTCCATCGAGATCGAGCAGACGACGGAACAGGCGACGTCTCCCAGAAGGTTCGTCGCGTCCAGCCGCCCTCCCAGCCCCGCCTCGACCACCGCGAATTCGACCCTCTCTTCTTTCGCCAGCAGGAAAGCCGCGGCCGTCACCAGCTCGAAGTACGACGGCGGGTCCGAGCGCAGCGCCGGGTCGCTCTCCAGCGCCGCGACGGTCTTTTCCACCGCCGCCATCCAGCGCGCCGGAGTCAGGGGTTTTCCGTCGATCAGAAGGCGCTCACCCGGGCTTTCCAGATGCGGACTGGTGTAGAGGGCGGTTCTGTAACCGGCCGCCCTGAAAACGGAGTCGAGCATCGCGCAGGTCGAGCCCTTGCCGTTGGTCCCCACCACATGAACGGAGGGATACGCCCTCTGCGGATCCCCCAGAAGCGACAGCAACCGCTCCGCCCGCTCCAGGCCCGGCCGTATGCCCGGCGAGGCGTATCGCGCGACGAGCTTTTCCACATCATCGAAAGAGATGCCATCAAAAGATTCCGTCATCAATAAATTCTCCAGTCAAAAATATCTCAATCTCAGGGCTCCGCAAATTTTAAGGGCTTTTTTTTAATCTGAGATTCTCTTCCACGGATACGTCTCCCTCACGCGACCAGCCGTTCAGGATCTCCAGGGCGTGGCGCAGCGAGGGGCGCAGAGCCTCGAAGCACTGAATCGCTCCGTTTCGGCTTCCGGGCAGGGCCGCGATCAGGCATTTTTCCACCGTCACGGCCAGCCCGCGCGAAAGCGGGGCGTTGGGCGTGTGCTTCAGCGATTCCGCGCGCATCACTTCCCCCATGCCGGGCACGGTCCGGTCCGCGATGGACAGCAGCGCGTCCGGCGTCACGTCGCGCGGCGAGAGACCCGTTCCCCCCGTCGTCAGAATGAGATGAGGGGGGTTTTCCCCGTCCTCCCCGATCCACCTCCGCACGCGCTCGATGATCGCGTCCGGCTCGTCGGGAACGACGTCCCGGCGGACGACCTCCGCTCCCCACGACGACAGAAGCTCGCACAGGGCCGGTCCCGCCGTGTCCTCGCGCTCTCCCCCCGCTCCCCTGTCGCTGACGGTCAGAACCCCGGCGCGAACGGGACGCGCCTCGTTTCCGCGATCATCAGGCGATACGTGAGAATGGCCCTGAGCATGAGGCGAGAAAACGGGGACAGCCGCGTCCGGGTTCACGTAGTCGCCGCTTTTGCCCCCGCTTTTGCGCAGCAGGCGAATTCCCCCAATGCTCATCCCCCTGTCGATCCCCTTGCACATATCGTAGATCGTCAGGGCCGCGACGGAAACGGCGGTGAGGGCCTCCATCTCCACTCCCGTGACGTCGGCGGCCTTCACCGTCGCGCGAATGATTATTCGTCGCCCCGCCTCGTCAAGAACGCACTCGACGCGCAGGTTATCCAGCCTTATCGAGTGACAGAGGGGGATCAGTTCCGGCGTACGCTTCGCCGCCATGATTCCGGCCAGCTCCGCGACCTTCAGGACATCGCCCTTGGCCGTCGCGTGTTCCCGAACGGCCCGTGTAATTGCGTCCGTCAGGCAAACGAACCCCTCGGCCTCCGCGACGCGCGGCGTGGGTTCCTTCCCGCCGACATCCACCATGATCGGATGGCCGCCCTCGTCCAGATGCGTGGAAAGCGATTTGGGTGTGGAAGGCGACCGGGTTCCGGAAATTCGCTCGGACATCGACAAAATCTCGACCTCCTAAGCTCTTCCGGACCTGCGCAGGGCGAGTTTTCCTTCGTTTTTCCCCGTGTTTTCCGTCTCGTCTTCCAGCACGTAATGGGCCATGCGTTCGGTGTTGGAGGCCGCCATGCCGCGCAGGGCGTTGGTGGTTCCGGCGATCTCCCTCATGCGGCGGGTGATGCCCCCGACCAGGTCGGAAATCTGCTCCGCTTTATTTTTGTTCTCGGAGGCCCCCCGCGTGACGCGGTCAACGTCGCCGCTCATCTCCTGCAGCGAGGCGGACTGCTCCTGCGAGGTCGCGGCGACGTTCCGAATTTGCTCCACGATTCGCCCCACGGCGGAGATAACCTCGGTCAGCCGCTCCTGGGTCTTTCGCGTTTCTTCCTCCGTCGCCCCCGCCAGGTCCACTCCGTGGGAGGCGCTCTCGACCGCGGATTTCGTCCCCTGCGCGATGGACGCCGCAAGCTCGCCGATCTGACGCGCGGCCACGCTGCTCTCCTCGGCCAGCTTGCGCACCTCCTCGGCGACGACGGCAAAACCGCGCCCCGCCTCGCCGGCCCGAGCCGCCTCGATCGCGGCGTTCAGAGCCAGCAGGTTGGTCTGGTCGGCGATGCCGGTGATCGTCGTGACGATGCTGTTGATGTTCGCGGCCCTGCCGTCCAGCTCGTGAACGACCTCCGCGACCGTCTTGAACGCCCGGGCCATGTCCGTCACATCGAGGGTGTTGCGGCGCAGCATTTCCTCCGACTCGACCGCGTTCGCGCGAAGGCTCCCGGCATCCGTCGAAACCCCCCCCGCCGAGTCCGCCGCTCCGGTGGCCGCCGCGGACATCTCCTCGATGCTCGCGTTGACCCCCTCGATGGCCTCCGCGTTTTCCGTCGCCACGCCGGCGAGATTGCGGGTATGCTCCTCTATCGTGCGGGCCATTTCTCCGGTGTCGTTGAAGGCCCCCTCGAGTTCATGCGCGCTGCGGTCGATATCCTTCCCCTGAGCGCGAAGCGTCATCAAAAATTCCCGCTGGTCCGACACCAGGCCGTCCACGGCGCGGGCGAGGTCCGACAGCTCGTCCTTTCCGGAAAATCCCGTGCTGACCGTCATATCTCCTTCCCTTATCGCCGTCATTACGGAAACGAACTTCGCCAGGGGCCGGACCACGGAACGATAAATGGAAAAGAGCCACAGGCCGAGTATGACGACCGCGGCCGCCCCGATCACGGCCTGCCGGATCGCGAGGGACTGAGCGGGCGTCATGAGCTTCTCGACGGGAACCGCCACTCCGAGGCTCCAGCCGCCCGCTGCGGGCCTGTAAAACATCTCGTTGTGGGATCCCATGAAAACGTAGCTGCCAAAGCCGCTTTTACCGGACTGCATTTCCTGCCCCAGCCGGGCGAGGTCCGCCGGAACGCTCGCCGACTGCTCGTTGAGCCTGATCTTCAACACCAGTTCCTTACTGGGGTGGATCGCGACCAGCCCGTTCGAGTCGAGCATCAGGCCATATCCTTCGCCGTCGACGTTCCGGGCGAGCACGAACTTCTCCAGATCCTTCAGGGGAATATCCATCGCCAGCACCCCCAGAGGTTTGCCATCCAGCCCTTTTATCGAAACCCCCATGGTCAGGATGAGATACGCCCCGGTCTCCTCGTCGACGTAAGGAGAGGAATACGTGATGCCGGAGGCGTTAAGGGTGTCGACGTACCACGGCTGCTCGACGGGAATATAGTCCGCGGGCGGCTCCCAGTCGTAGGTGTCGTACATTTTATTGTCCGTGGTCACCAGAAAGATCGTGTTGATCCCGAGGATCTCGGCCTTTTTCATCCAGTGCTTCATCGCGGAAAACGCCTCGTCGACGTCGAAGGAACCCCTGCTCCGCATCGCGTGGTCGATGGTCTCCTGCACCGCCTCCAGCAGATTTTCCCTCTCGGTAAAAAAAGCCGAAATCTCGGCGGCGGCGACCTGCGATGTGGCGTTACCCAGCCCCTCTATCTGAGCCACGAGCAGACGCCGACTCGCCACATATCCGCTCCAGGCGATCAGTACGACGGACAGTATCACTCCACACGCCAAAACGAGAATACGATTTCTGACAGACATCCGGCAGCCCCCCGAGATAATTGAATATAAAATTTCCACTTCTGTCCAACGTCAGCAACTCAGGCACGGACTTCGCCAACCGCCGGGGAGCGTGGCCCACTGGATCCCGATTGTCAGGCTCGAGTTGCGGCATTGCTTTCCTGTCAGTTCCGGATTATAACCGACCGGCACAAAAAAGCGATGCCCAGGAAAAGATTTCCCCGGCATCGCCTTCGTATTGCCCCGTTCGACGTTTTGAAAACAAAAAACTCCGGCTCGCCTCAACCGCCGATCAGCGACATGCGGCGCTCTTCATCCCGGTTCAGAAGCATCCCGGCCTCGGGCTTCAGGACGGCCGCCTCGAAAAGACGCTCGCGTAAGGCTCCCTCGTCCCTCGCGCGCAGAGCGTCGAAGATCGAGACCTGTTCGTTGCTGAACAGGCAGACGCGCACTTCACCCGTGGAGGTGACGCGCAGGCGATTGCAGGACGCGCAAAAATGCTGAGAAACCGCCGTGATCACCCCGATACGCTGTCCCGTGTTCCCGTTGACGCAGTAGCGCGCGGGGCCGGCAAACTCGACCGGACCGGAGGCCTCTGAACGCCACTCGGAAGCGTCCGGCAGGGCGTTCAGGACCTCGCGGAACGGAACGAAACTCTCCCCGCTCCAGACGCTCCGATCCAGGGGCATGAACTCGATGAAACGCAGGAGGATCCCCCGCTCCCCGGCAAAGTCGATCAATCGTCCCGCGTCTTTGTCGTTGAAGCCGCGAATCAGCACCACGTTCATCTTCACGCTCATTCCCGCGCTCAGGGCTCCGGCGTCGAGCAGCGCGTCGATGCCGTCCAGAACGCCCTTCAGAGAAGCCCCCCGCGTCATCGCCGCAAATTTTTCGGGATCCAGCGTATCGAGGCTGACGTTGATCGATGAAAGCCCCATCCGAACAAGCTCCGGGGCACAGGCGGACAACATCGAGCCGTTGGTCGTCAGCGCCACGCGAAGCCCGGGAAACGAGGCGCACAGGCTGGACAGGAAGGGAACCAGCCCCCTGCGGACAAGAGGCTCTCCCCCCGTGAAGCGCGCCTTCCCGACCCCCAGGTCCCGCAGGACGCGGATCAGGAAAAAAACGTCCTCGAAGGTCATGATTTTTTCATGGGGAACCCGCTCGACCCCGCTCTCGGGCATGCAGTAGCGACAGCGATAGTTACAGCGATCCGTTACGGAGATGCGGACGTAGCTCAGTCGTCTGCCGAAGGCGTCCGTCAGCTCAGACGCCATCATCGACGATTTCCCCCGTTCTTCCACGGGCGCAGCGCGAAGCGGCACCGCCGTCGACCCCGCACAGCAAAACCCCCGGGGCCTTTTTAAGTTCAAAAGACATCCCGGGGGCCTCGTATTTCAAACTCAGAACAAAAGCGACGCAATAAAAAACTTCACGGTGAAACGGCAAGCGATCAACCGCGCCGATCATGAGGCGTCCTCCTTCTGAAATGCGAGTCCGCGCAACGGGCGCCCCGCTCCTCGTTCAGGACCTCGAAGGAACGACAAAAGCTCCCTCGAATCCGGACTGGCTCATTTTTTTCGCCTGCGCCACCGCCTCTTCCTTCGTCGAACCCGCCTGCACCAGCACGCGATTCCATTTTCCGGGAAGCACCACGGGCTGATAGCCGGCCCTGGTGAGGCGCTGCGCCAGAACGCTCGCGCCCGTCGGCGTGGAAAAGGCCCCCACCTGCACCATCCACCCCGAAGTTTTTTCCTGCGCGGCCGGCGCAGGCGCAGGCGTGGTCTTTACTACCGGCGCGGGAGGCGGAGGCGGAACCGGAGGTTTACTTTGAATCTGCACCGGACCCCTCTGATTTTGAGCGCCTGGACCCGGGGTACTCCGAGAAACAGGCTCCCTGACGGACTGTTTTTTACCTCCTCCGGAGGTGGGTTGAGAGGTGACCGTAACGCTGTTCGGCGGCTCGTCGGAAGAGGGTTTTCCACCACCGTAGGGAACGGCCAGCACCTCGAGTCCCAGCGCGGGGTCGCGACGCCCTGCCGCGTTTCCGACGGGCGCGATGGCTCCCCGGAGCTGCTCCAATGTTTGCGTTTGAGATTGTGCCTGTACCGGAGTTTGTGGCTGAGGTTGCGCGGCCGAAGGGGTTTCCGCCCGCGCGGCCCTTTCCTGCGAGGCGGCGGAGGGGGGCGACGCGCCCGGGATCACGGGCAAAACCGGCCGTTCCCCCTGAGGCGCGGACTGGAAAAACAACTTTCCCGCGACCAGAAGAAGTCCCACGGCAACAAAACCCACCAGGGGCAGCATAATATCGCCAAAGGATATGACAAAACCTTTAGTCTTAAAACGCCTCGTTTCTCTCAGCGGCACCTCTCCACTCTCCCCTCCCGAAAATTACATCTCAACAGGCTTTATCGCGAACGTTCAAATACCTGAATACCGAATCTTTTACGCTTCTGCCTTCAGACCTCTGTTTTCAAATTTGGTAAATCAGCGACTCCCGCATCGCGGAATTTTTCAAAGTCGATATATATCTCTCACTTCTGTCTTTTTCTGAGAATGGCCGGTTTGTCGTAAGGCGTATAGGCCGTTTTGGGCAATCCGTTGAACATGTCCTCGTTCGACGGCGGCGCCAGATCCGCCTCCTCGAAGGTAAAATTCGTGTTGTTTCCGGGCCTCAGCCGATATCCGCCTCCTGTGCCGGGGGCGTCGTCCTTTCCGGGGTTTTCCCTGGAGTCCGGGGCCGAGGAACGCGACTCCTTCGTATCGACAAACCCCGTCGCGATGACCGTGATCCGTATCGCGTTGCCCAGGTCCTCGCTGATGCAGTGTCCCCAAATGGCCTGAGCTTCCTTGTCGGCGGTCGCGGTGATGATCTCCGCCGCGTGCTGCATTTCGAACAGAGTGGCGTCCGGCCCCGTCGTGATGTTGAAGAGAACGCCCCTCGCGCCCTTCATCGAAATGGACATGAGCGGCGACTTGATGGCGTTCTTCGCGGCCTGTTCCGCCCGATTCTCGCCCTCGGCGGTACCGATGCCCATGATCGCGGTCCCCGAGTTTTCCATCACCGTCTTGATGTCCGCGAAGTCCAGGTTGATATTCCCCGGATGCAGGATCAGGTCGGTCACGCCCTGAACGGCCTGACGCAGAACCTCGTCCGCCATTTTGTAGGCATCAGTGCTCTTTGTCTGGTCGGTCGCAATTTTCATAAGGTTATCGTTTTCCACGACCAGGAGGGCGTCGACCTTTTCCTTCAGCTTCGCGATACCCTCCTGGGCCACCTTGAAACGCTTTTTCATCTCGAAGCTGAAAGGCGTCGTCACCACGCCCACGACGAGGGCCCCCAACTCCTTCGCGACCTCGGCGATGATCGGGGCGGCGCCCGTCCCGGTCCCTCCGCCCATCCCGGCGGTCACGAACACCATGTCGGCTCCGGTCACGTACTCGCGTATGCGGTCGATGGACTCCCTGGCGGCATCCATACCCACCTGAGGATTGGCGCCGGCCCCACGACCCCCGGTCAGCTTTTCCCCCAAAACAATTTTGTGCGGGGCCAGGTTCATACTCAACGCCCTGGCGTCCGTATTCGCGGCCACGAACTCGACCCCCTCGACCCCGCTTTCGATAATATGATTCAAAGCGTTGCCGCCGCCGCCGCCTACTCCAACGACAAGAATATGTTCCCGCTGCTTGAACGTATCGGGAATATGGAAAACCTGTTCCTGCTGATCCATACCTACCTGCCCCCCCGCGTGTCAGGACGAAGCATCCGCCACATTAAAAGAGCTCCTTCAGAGACTCTTTTATTCTCTCTATCATATTTCTCACGTTCTGTCCTCCGCGTCCTCCGCTTCCCCCGGTTCTCGGGGGTTCGTATCCCGTTCTGCCGCCGTCCGGGATTCTGTGGACGCCCGACCGCAGCTGCGACACGGGCGAATCGATAAAGCTGTACGAGTTTCGCTCCTGACACAGAATATAGCGTATTATTCCCGTGGCGTTGATGTAGCTGGTGTCGTTGCGTCCCGGAGGCATCTGATAGTAGTCCAGAGGATCGGCCACACGAACCGGCATTTTGAAGATATCCGTCAGCAGCGCCCCAATCCCCGGCGTTTTCGCGACCCCTCCCGAGAGGACGAGCCCCGCCGGAAAGAGATGCGGATCGCGCTCGGGTATCTGAGCCTGCACGTGCTCCACAAACAGCTCCTCCAGGCGGCATCCGATGACGTCGAGCGCCACATTCGGGTCGATACTCCTGTCGGGGGTCCCCTTCAGATCCGTGACGACAGCTTCTTCCCTGTTCTCCGTAAAAAGGCGCTTCTTCACTTCCTCCGCCCTGTTCAGAGGGAGACGCAGAATGCTCGCCAGGTCGTTGGTGATATGATCCCCTCCGATAGGGATGATCCCGACCTTCAACGGGCGTCCCTCCCTGTAAAAAGTAAGGCCGGTCGTCCCTCCCCCGATGGAGAGAGAAATGACGCCGACTCTCATTTCTTCGTCCGTCAGCGCCCCCAGGGCCGAGGCCAGGGGTTTGATCACCAGCCCCTCCACACGGATACCCGCCTTTTCCACGCAGTTGATCACGTTATGGACGTGGGGCATCGGGACGGTAACGGTCTGCAGCTCCATTTCGAGACGCATTCCCGTCATACCCATCGGATTCTCGATTCCGAAATTCCCGTCGATGGAGTATCGAACGGGAATCGTGTGAAGAGACACCCTGTTCGCGGGAATGGCCAGCTCGCTCTGAGCCGCCTCGATCACGCGCTCCACATCGTCGACCGCGACCGGACGAGGAGCCCGTCCCAACGAGACCATCCCGCTCGTCATCACGCTTTCGACTTCGGGGGCGTTAAAGGAAATCAGCGCCTCGGTCAGCTTAAAACCGACCATGTTTTCGGCGTCTCTGACGGCATTTCGAACGGAACGCACCGCCTGTTCCAGATCCACGATCAGGCCCTTGCGTATACCCTGAGAAGGGGCAGCACCTATGCCTATGATCTGAGCCGACTCGGGGACACGCGGATCCCTCTCGGCTACAATCACGGCAATTTTGGTGGTACCGACGCCAAGTCCTACTAAGGTATCCGGGTCCCTGAACAAATTATTTCGAACTCCCTTCCCCTGCGCCTGCGGACAGTTCTCCTACCACTACTCTGTCCTCGTACGTGGCGTCGATCAAATGATCTCCGCCTTCCCGCCACAGGCGTTCCAGAATATGCTCAAGCGCCGTGTTCAACTCCTGCCATCCCTGCGGATTCTTCTGGATCAAAATCGTAAGCGTCCGCTTCCCGCGAACGCACCGAAGCGTGAAGATATCGGCCCCGCCCCTGCGATCCACCGTAACGTCCTCCACGTACCCGAACCAGGAGGACTTCCCGAATCCCTCCAAAAATCTCTCTATACCCTCCACGGAGAAAAGAAAAGGAAAAACTCCCTTCGGAACGGGGGCCTCATTCCCCTCCGCAGAATCTGTCCGAATTCGCCAGAGCGGCTTCTCGGGGATATTCAACCCCTCGATTCGCGCGTCCTCATCGGCCGTGTTCCACATTCGTCCTTCCCTGGAAAGACACCACACCTGCCCCCTCCACTCAACCAGGAGCCACGGAGAAAGCAGATCCATATTCGTCAGAAATGTGCCAAACCCCGTCATTCGAGTCTTAACGAGAACAGGCGCCGTTCTTTCCAGAAAAAAAGCGATATCCTGCGATTTGCGCAGATACGACGGCCAGAAACGAATACATTCCGACGGAAATACGTCCCAGAAACGCCTTTCCAAAAACGAGTCCGTCGTCCCGACGCGATATCCGCGAAGCGACAGCCACGCACAATACCCGTCCAAACGCCACAGCCCTCCCAGCAACATCGAAAACAGCGCTACTCTGAACCACCCAAACCTCCTGAACCACAAAACATTACCTCAAAAATGAAAAATTCACGGATTCGGCAGCGAAGAAAATTTTCTTCGGAAACCCACCAATTTTATCTCAGGCTCAAGACGGACTCCCGCCTTTTGGAATACTATATCACGACACAGCTCCATCAATTCGAAAATGTCGTCGCCGAGGGCCCTGTCCACATTCAATATAAAGTTCGCGTGCGCTTCGGAGACCTCCGCGCCCCCGACCCGCAACCCCTTGCATCCGCAGAAATCCAAAAGCCTCCCCGCACTGTCTCCCGGCGGATTCTTAAAGGCGCATCCCGCGCTTCTTTTTCCCTGAGGCTGAATCGACCGCACCCTCCGAAACTCCGCGATCGCGCGATCGATATCCGCGCGGGGCGCTCTCTTAAACCTCAGTTTGCAGCTCGCGATCAGGCGATCCGGCGCGGCGGGAGAAAAATACCGGTAGGCGTAATCGAACTCTCCCCGCTTCCATCTTTTAAGGCTGCCGTCGTTCTCCACCGTCGTGACCTCATCGAGAAGCTCGCCGATACTGCGGCCTCCCGCTCCGGCGTTACCCGCAACCGCTCCCCCCACCGTACCGGGAATCCCCAGCGCGAACTCCGCGCCGGAAAAACCTTCCCCGGAGGACTCCTTCACAATCAGAGACAGGAGATACCCCGCCTCCGCCTCCAGCACGGCGTCGTCATCGCTCTCGATCCATCGGCGAGCGGTCATGCGCCGCGTCGAAAGGATCACTCCCTCCAGCTCTCCATCCGTAAAGACGACGTTGGTCCCCCCGCCCAGAATCCAGAGAGGAAAACCCGCATCCCTCCGCAGGCGAAACAGCGCGCAAACGTCCTCCAGCTCCGAGGGCTCCGCAAAAAATTCCCCTCTGCCCCCCACGCCCAGCGTCGAGACCCGGGAAAGATCCCTGTTCATCTCGATCGCGCAGGAAAGCTCTCTTTTCAGGCTCGTTTTCCACATACCGCTTTCCACGATCACGCCATTCCCATTTTTATCGTAACAAACGACATTACGAGCATAATGATTATAATCTAAAGGATATCTTTACGAAAGTCGGTCGTTTTTTTTCGACCGGCCTCCAGCCAGGCTTCGCCCAGGTGTGAAATGCTTCCGGCCCCCAGAGTCAGAAGCACGTCGCCCCTCCGGAGAATGGAATCCAGCCGCGACAGGGCCTCCTCTTCATCCCGGCAGAGCGCGCAACGGGCGCCGTCTTTCTCCATGATCTCGCAGATGTCCCGCGACGAGATATCCGACGTCGGTTTTTCCCCGGCGGAATATACGGGAAGCAGCAGCGTCACGTCCGCGGTCTCCAGAGACGATGCGATCTGACGGTAAAACGCGGAGGTCCGCGTGTGGCGGTGAGGCTGAAATACCACCACCAGTCGCTCTTCCGGGTAGATATCGCGCATCGCGGAGAGCGTCGCCGAAATTTCCGCGGGATGGTGCCCGTAGTCGTCGACGACGTCGACCTCGAGAAGCGCGCTTCGCCCCACCTTCTGAAGGCGATGCCGGGCGCCGCGGAACTCGCGCAGGGTCCCGAGAACGCTTTCGAAGGGGACGTCCAGCGACGAGGCAACCGCGCAGGCCACCAGGGCGTTCATGACGTTGTGATCTCCCGAGACCGCCAGTTCCATTCTTCCCAGGTCCTGCCCCTCGCGGGCCACGGAAAAAACGACCCCGCCGCCCTTTTTACGCACGAGGTCGAAGGCGCCCCAGGTCCACGATTTTCCCCAGCCGCAGGTCACGATATTCTCCCCCTCCCGAGGGTCCGCTTCCTTTACGGCGGCTATCAGCGACTGCGTTCCCTCGTCCTCGGCGCAGACGACAAGGGGCGTCCCCGGCCTGCGCCCTCTCGCGAAGCGAATGAAGGCGTCGAGGACGTCCTGTCTCGTGTGAAAATAATTGACGTGATCCCAGTCGACGTTCGTTATCGCCGTCACGGCCGGGCTGAAAAACTCGAACGATCCGTCGCTCTCGTCGATCTCCGCGACGAAGAGGTCGCTCTTTCCACAGCAGGCATTGACGCCGATATCGCGGATCTCCGCGCCGACCGCCACCGTGGGGTCGCAGCCCGCGCGCTCCAGAATCAGGGCGATCATGGACGACGTCGTGGACTTGCCATGCGCGCCCGCCACGCCGATGCCCCGGTGCGCGTTGAAAAGCCAGCTCAGAACCCGCCCGCGCCCCTCCGTCTTCGCGCCCGCCGTCCGGAGGGCGACGAGTTCCTCGTGCCCGGGGTCGATCGCGCTGCTGTAGACCGCCAGCTGCGGAGAAAATCGCTCCGCGTGGGAGGGCGAATGTCCAGCGACGCACTCGATTTTCCGCGCTCCCAGAATCGCCGCGTACTCGCTCCGGGAGAGGTCGCAGCCGCTGACGTCGAAGCCTGAACCCGACAAAAGCAGCGCGAGAGCGCTCATCCCCGCCCCGCCGATGCCCATGAGATGAATCCGCTCGATGCCCTCGAGCTCTCTTATATTACGAACCATAACGAATTGGCTTTCAGCGATTTTTTTCGCATTGTATCCTCCAGAGACGGTGGAACGTCGGCTCGCGCGACGAGGGCGGACCTGTGGCGTCCTTTGAGATCAGGTCCGTCATTTTCCTCGCGCCCGGCCTCCACGAATACCGTCGGCATTATATAGTGAATTCAGGTAAAAAGCCTGAAGTCAGAATAGCTGAAAACGGCTCACTGTCGAGGAAAATTTTC
>JAITPZ010000236.1 GCA_031289165.1 Synergistaceae bacterium | reverse complement strand
AGGTTTTGGCCGACGCGAGGCGCGAACCCCGCCCGACGACGATGACCCGGGCCGCGCCCAGAGCGCGGGCGAGCTTCATCGCCATGATGCCGATGGGTCCGGGCCCGATGACGGCGACGGTCCCGCCCGGTGTGATTCCCGACAGCTCCAGTCCGTGCAGGGCCACTCCCGCGGTGTCGCACATGGCCCCCTCGCGGTACGAGACGTTGTCGGGCAGCGGGGTGACGCTCTGTATGTGATACGCGGCGTATTGCGCGTAGGCTCCGTTGACCCTGAACCCGTAGTGGCGGTGCCCCGTGCTCGCGTCTCCGTAGTTGCAGCAGAGCGTATAGCGCCCGGCCAGACAGTTTTTGCAGAACCCGCAGCCCCTGTGCGCCTCGCCCGCGACCCGGTCTCCCACCCTGAAGGCGGATACGTTCGCCCCGAGAGCGACGACCCGCCCCGCCCACTCGTGACCGGCGATAAAGGGATAAGCCGGCGGCCAGTTGCCCGCCAGATCGCCCCTGACGACCTCCGGGTCGCTGCCGCATATCGCGACGCCCCCGATTCGGCACAGCACCTCGTTCGCCCCGGGAACGGGCACGTCCGTCTCCCGAATCTCGAACTTCCCCGGCGCCGTCAGAACGACGGCCTTCATTTTCCTCGGAACATCGTAACCTGTCATGGATTTACCCTCCGATATGTTGTGTCAGCAATGCAATAAACCAGGTTTTTTAATATCGAGGTCAGGGGGTCCTGGATTGTATATCAGTCGAACATCACGACGGTGCGCCCCATGCTTTCCCCTTTGCGCAGCGCGTTCAGGCCCTCGTTGATTTCCTCAAACGGGATCGTCCTCCAGACGAAGGGTTTGATTTTGCCGCGTTCCGCGAGGCGAACGACCTCGGCGATCTCCTGCCGGGTCGATCCGCGAATGCCGATGACCTCCTTCTCCCTGATGACCAGGTCCTGATAGCCGACCGTGAAGGCGGGGTCGTTGTAACCGACGACTACGACCTTCCCTCCCGGACGGATCAGCCCGAGCGACGTCTGGACGGAGGACGCGATTCCGATGTTGTCAAACACGACGTCGCACATCTCTCCGTCCGTCATGCGCTCGATCTCCGCGACGAGCGTCGCCGCGGTCGAGTCGAGGGCGTGGTCGGCCCCGAGAGAACGGGCCAGGTCCAGTTTGGCTTTCTGACGGCTGGTGCACCACGTCTCCGCTCCAAAATATTTTAAAATCCGGATGCCCTGCATACCCAGCCCCCCCGCGCCCAGGATCAGGGCTCTGTCTCCGGCGCGGACTCCCGCCTGGGCTTTGATCGCGTGGTACATGCAGGCGACCGCGTCGGGGATGATGCAGGCCTCGGCGAAGGGCACGGCGTGGTCGATTTTGAAGAGCTGTTCCCGGCGCGCCGTCACGTACTCCGCGTGTCCGCCATCCAGCTCGAAGCCCGTTCGCTTCAGGTTTTTACAGAGATTGCCCCTCCCGGTGCGACAGAAACGGCACTCGCCGCAGGTAACGTCGATGCCGACGATGACGTGGTCTCCGACAGAAAAATTTCGGACGTTTTCGCCCAGTGCGGCCACCTCGCCCGCCGTCTCGTGGCCGGGGACGTGGGGCAGCGGCGTCGAGGCGATCATCCCGTCCTGAATGTGAAGGTCCGAGACGCAGAGCCCGCTGGCTCGAACCTTCACAAGCACCTCCCCGTCGCCGGGGGATGGAATCTCCCTTTCCTCCAGCGAAAGGGGCCGATGGAACTCGCGCAGTACGGCCGCTTTCATATGTGCCCCTCTCATTTCTTTTTGAGATATTTCTGCGTGTCGATGGAGACCGCCAGAATGATGATGAACCCCTTGATGGTGTACTGAACGTAGGGGTTGACGCCGATGAAAACCAGCCCGTAGTTGATGACCTGAAAGATGAGGACGCCCGTGATCACGCCGATGATGGAGCCTATGCCCCCGCGCATGGAGACGCCGCCGACCACGCAGGCGGCTATGGCGTCCAGCTCGTAGGACTGGCCCGTGACGTTGGTGGCGCTTCCCGTCCGCGCACCCTCCAGGGCTCCGCCAAATCCGTATAAGAGCCCCGCTATGAAGTAAATCATTATGAGATTTTTGACGATGCTGACGCCGGAAACGCTCGCGGCCTCAGCGTTGCCGCCGATGGCGAACATGTTTTTCCCCAGTTTCGTTTTGTTCCAGACGATCCATACGACGGCCGTCGTGAGCAGCGCGTAGAGCACCAGATAGGGCAGCCGTATTCCCCATATGTTGAAGGCGCCCTGAGCGAAGCGCGAAAACGCCGGATCCAGGCCCCCGATGGGGGAGGAGTTGTTGACCGCGTCGAAATAAAGGGACTGCACGCCGAAGAGAATGAGCTGGAACCCCAGGGACGCGATGAAGGGCGCCACTTTCAAAACGCCCACCACCAGGCTCTGGAGGACGGAGAAAAAGGCGCAGAGCAGCATGGCCGCCAGCAGGGGCAGCCACAGGGGCAGCTGGGGCATCGTCGCGTAGATGCGGCCCACGTAGGTGGGGTTTTGCAGGAGGCTGCACGCGACGAGGGCGGCGAGCCCCACGCTTCTTCCAAGCGAGAGGTCCGTGTTGCCGGAGACGATGATCCCCGCGATCCCGAGCGCCAGAATGATGCGGGTGGAGGCCTGGCTCAGGATGAACCCGAAGTTTCGAAAGGACAAAAAATTTTTGTCGAACATCACGATGGTCGCCAGCAGCGCGAAAAGCACGATATAAATCGCGTAATTCAGGGCAAAACGCCCTATTTTGGACATCGTCACGACGAGTCACCTCTACAGATATTTCGCGGCCAGGCGCATAATTTTCTCCTGGGTCGCCTCGCGGGCGTCGAGAATCCCGGCGACCCTGCCGCCGGACATTACCAGAATCCGGTCGGAAAGCCCCAGAACCTCCGGCATTTCCGAGGAGACGAACAGCACGGCTTTCCCGTTTTTCGCAAGCTCGTTGATCAGCTGATAAATTTCGTATTTCGAGCCCACGTCGATTCCCCTCGTGGGCTCGTCCATCATGACGATGTCGCTCCGAGTCAGGAGCCAGCGGCCGATAATCACCTTCTGCTGGTTCCCGCCCGACAGGCTCTGCATCTTCGTCCTTCTCGAGGGAGTCCTGACCCTGAGTTTTTGGATGATTCCCTCCGTGTCTCTGTTGATTTTCGCGTCGTCGAGCAGCCCCATGCGGCAGTAGCTGTCCAGGTTGGCGATGATCGTGTTGAAGGTGATGCTGAGTGTCTCGAATATCCCCGTCTGACGGCGTTCCTCCGTCACCAGGGACATACCGAGGCGGATAGCCTGGCCCGCCGAGGAGATTTCCACCTTTCTGCCCCTGACGTAGACGCTGCCCGACTGCTTTTTGCGTATGCCGAAGAGGGTCTCGACCATCTCCGTTCGCCTCGAACCCATCAGCCCCACGATACCCAGAATTTCACCCCCGTGAAGCTCGAAGGAGGCGTCGATCACCGTGGGCGGATACGCGCCTTTCAGGTTTTCTACCTTCAGGAGGATCTCCTCCCCGGGGACGTTCTCCTTTTTGGGGAAGCGGTCGACCAGCTCCCTTCCCACGATCAGGGAGATGATTCTGTCCATGGTCAGCGCGTGGGCCGGGGCGGTTTCGATCCAGCGGCCGTCCCTCATGACCGTCACCTCGTCCGAGATGGCCAGAATTTCCTCCATTTTGTGGGAGATGTAGACGACCCCGCACCCCGAGTCGCGCAGCTTGCGTATGATTTTGAAGAGGTGCTCCACCTCGGTTTCGGTCAGCGAGGACGTGGGTTCGTCCAGCACGATGACCCTGGCGTCGTACGAAACGGCTTTGGCGATTTCCACCATCTGACGCTGCGAGACTGAGAGGTTTTCCATCTTTTCTCCCGGGTCGATGGAGATCCCCATGTCCGACAGAATGGCGCGGGTGTCCCCGTACATTTTCCGCTCGTCGACGAACACCCCTCTGCCGGGGAAACGACCCAGCCAGATGTTGTCCATGACGCTGCGCTGCAGAACCTGATTGAGCTCCTGGTGAACCATGGAAACGCCGTTATCCAGCGCCTCCCTTGGATTTTGAAAGGATACGGGCCTTCCGTCCAGCAGAATTTCGCCCGAATCCTTTCTGTATATCCCAAAAAGGCACTTCATCATCGTGGACTTGCCCGCCCCGTTCTCGCCCATCAGCGCGTGGATGCTTCCGGGGCGGAGCTGCAGGCGGGCGCGATCCAGAGCCTGGACTCCCGGAAAGGACTTGCAGAGGTCGACGATCTCCAGCAGATACCGGTCCAATCGACTGCCGCCTTCCTTCTTCCTTATCGAGTCGTCATTGCCCCAGCGCGTATCTGTAGACTTCCTGTGCCGTGGGGATATTGCCTTTGTCGATGGGGATGTAGGGGACGCGAATGGCCTTCATGTCGTCCAGCTGGCCGTTTACGCCGGTCAGCACGTCCTTTCCGGTCGCCGAGTTGAAGCACATGGTGAAGATGTTCTTCCCCTCCGAGTAGGCGTCGGAAAGGATGGAGCCGAGCACCGTACCGTCCTCGATCATGGGCAGAACCTCCGGCAGCGCGTTGATGCCGATGAGGCCGCAGGGCTTCCCGGGCGTCAGATACCCCTCGCCCTTCAGGGACTCGACGCAGCCCAGAAGCATCGCGTCGTTATTGGCGAGCACCATCTCAATTTTATCCCCGAACTTGCCGATCCATGCGTCCATGACGTCCTTGGCGTCGGCCGTCCTGAAGTTGCCGGTCTGAACGTCGAGAAGCTCCGCTTTGAACCCCGCCTTTTCGAAGGTCTCCTGCACGGCGAGCGTCCGGGCCTCGGCGTCGGGATGTCCGGGGGTCCCCTTGATGATCAGGTACTGCAGCACGCCGTCCCTGTTTTTATCGTATTTGGGGTCGGCTTTGAAGGCCGCCATCGCCATCTCCGACGAAAGACGCCCGGAGTCGTAGGGCGTCGTTCCCACGTACCAGCACTTCTCGTAGCTCAACATGTCCTCTTTGGAGGGGCTGCGGTTGAAAAAGACGATGGGCAGGTCCGCCGCGCGGGCTTTCTCGATGATCGTGGGCGCGGCCTCGGGGCTGACGGCGTTGACGGCCAGAGCGTCGACGCCCCGGCTGATGACCGTGTCCACCTGCTCGACCTGCCGGGCCTGGTCGTTCTGCGCGTCCACCATCAAAATCTCCGCGCTGTCTCCCCCCACCTGATTGATGCTGTTGCGTATGTAGGACACGTAGTTGTTCGCGTAGTCGAAAATCAAAACGCCTATTTTGGGTTTTTCCGCGGCGGAGGACGCGCCGGTACAGACCAGAACGAACAGAAGAGTCAAAATTACGGAACACCTCAAAGATTTCCTTTTCATCATAATGAAAAACCCTCCTTCAGATTTTGGAAAACAAGTTTTGAACACAGTTTCTGCAATATGGCTGTTTAGTTCTCTCCGTGAGGCTTTCCGGGATAAAGCGGCGGCAAATCACTAAAGGTCATAATCCCTCCTTCCTCGTTCGCGTCGAGCGCCGTCCCCGAAATGGGGTCGTTTTCGGCACGGAAACGAACGCAAGCCTTCCGGCCGCTGTGACCGTTGGAACACTTTCTTCAGAATATCACGGAATGACTACGTATTCATTTTTGGATTATTTTATGATTGCACGGCGCGATAAATTTGTCAAACACGATCGAAACTTTTCAACACTGCGACTCGTTGACAATATTGCTTATTGATAATAAAAATGGGTTAATAAAAATAAAAACAGGCATTTTGCGTAATTACATATGAAACAATCATTTTTATTGACAAAAATGAAGTATAAATCCATTGAAAATGTGATCGAAATCAAAAAACTTAACATTGATTTCCGCTCTGGCGTTCTGTCCGAAAAAAGATTCGCTCCCTCCGCTGAGACCGGAAATTCAGCTTTCCCGCCGTCTGAATACGGCAATCTGACCATGACGCTCCGGCGCGTGCGTCTATAATCGACATCAGAGAGACGGAGGGAGAGTTTTGGATGGATTAT
>JAITPZ010000235.1 GCA_031289165.1 Synergistaceae bacterium | reverse complement strand
GGACATTCTTGTGCGCTTTCCCGGGGAGGACGCCATGTGTACGGGAGACCTCATCGTTGAGTACAGCACTCTGTATTTCCAGTCCGCCAACCCCGAGCGCTGGATACAAAACCTGCGGGAGATCGCGACGGGGCCGGGCAAATTCATATTGCCAGGGCACGGGGATATCTGTCCCCACTCGCAGGCTGCCGCTGTCGCCGACTATCTGACGGTGCTGCTCCGTTCGGCGAAGAAATTTCTCGAACCCTTTAAGACAGCATTCATCGACCCCATTGAGACCCCGGAGATAGATAAAATGGCAGGAGACTTTCTGGCGGGGGGCAGCCCTGACGCACGGGAAATCAATGAAAAAGCCGGCCCGGAAAACGCGCAGCGCGAGCTGAGAATGATGTTCCGTAACCTCATGAACCGAAGGCTGAGATAGAGTTTGCCGGAGCCTCGCCGCTCCGGCAAACTGTACAGGGGGCCGCGACTTTTACAAAACGAAAGGATATGAAAATTAAGATGTCGCATTCCGTAAACGGTGTTGAAGTTTTTTGGGTCACCACTCCGCTTGACGCCCCGGTATCGGATTCCTCGTTCACCATCCGCAACTCCGGTATGGTGGTCGTCAGAGTCACCACCGACTCCGGTCTGAGTGGTTATGGCACAACCTTTTCCGTAGCCCTGGCAGAATACATGCACAAAACGTTAAAACCTGTCGTAATGGGCAAAGACCCCATCTGCGTCGAGGATATATGGAACGACATGCGCGGCGCTGTTCGCTCCGCCGGAAGGAAAGGCCTGGCGCTTCTGGCCATAAGCACCCTGGACATCGCTCTGTGGGATTTGAGGGGTAAAATACTGGGACTTCCCATCTATAAGCTGCTCGGGGGAAGCAAGCGGTTCATCCCGGTGTACGCCAGCGGCGGCTGGCTCTCCTATTCCATGGAACAGACCCTGGAAGAAGCGAGGAAGAACGTGGCCGACGGCTACTCGGTCATCAAGATAAAGATTGGGGCGGATGGCGGCAGGAACCTGCGCGCCGACGTCAAAAAGGTCGAGGCGGTGCGTGGGGCTGTCGGCGACGACGTGGATCTGATCGTCGACGCCAACGGCATCTGGGATCCCGCCACCGCAATACGCTTCGCGCAGATGGTGAAGGACTGCAACGTTTCGCTTTTCGAGGAACCGGTCGACGCCGACGACATTCCGGGCCTGCGTCGGGTGCGTGAGGCCACTTCCATGCCCGTGGCGACGGGGGAAAATGAATATACGAAATACGGGATGCGCGATCTGGCGCTCGGACAGGCGGTCGACGTGGTGCAATTCGACATAACCCGCACCGGCGGCTTCACCGAAATGCAGAAAATATCGGCCATCGCCCAGGCGTGGAACCTCAAACTCGCGCCTCACGCATGGGAATTCATCAGCGCCCACCTCATGAGCGTCGCGCCAAACGCCCTCTATCAGGAAAAACTCTCCATTCAGGAGCGCATCTTCAAAAAGGCGATATTCGACTACCCGCTGCCCAAAAACGGCGTCTACGAGATACCCGACAAACCGGGGCTGGGCGTGGAGTTTGACCTGGATTTCCTGCAGAAAAACAATCAGCTTTAAAGTCGTCGGCCCCTGACGATCGGAGCTTAACCGGTCCCCTGTTCCGCGAAGGCGACCTCGAATTTTTTGACGAAGCGGTCGGGGTGGTAGGAGAGCTTGGCGTCCCGGAGGCCGGTGTTGCCCATGTCCTCCTCGCGGTTGACCCAGTGATAGTCCCTCCCCTGCCGCTCCAGAAACAGGCGGTTCAGGGCCTGATAAACGCCGGCGTGCTCGTTGTCGGCCTTTTCGAAGCGAATGTCGATCGTGTCGGGGGACAGCTCCTCCGCGATCGTGTAGGCGACGACCCGGCCGTCCACCCGCAGCAGCGCGCCGCTCAGGGGGAGCTGTTCCCACAGCTCGATTCCCCGGCGTATGGCCTGGTCCTCCGCGCAGAGCAGGGGGTTCTCCCCGCAGTTGCGGCGGGCGCACCAGGCGGACTGGAAGGCCAGAAGCTCCTGAAAGTCCGCCGGCAGAAGGGGGACGTACTCCCAGTTGCAGTTGTCGACGAAGGACCTGACGTGGGTCCGCTTGTGGTCGTACTTTCGCCCCTTCAGCGTCGCGAGCGCCTCCACCAGATAAACGTACTCCCACTCGTTCCGCAGCTCCACGAAGCGGAGCCGCTCCTTCAGCTTTTCCGGAAAGCGCCCGGCGAGGGACTCGGGAACGTCCAGCAGTCCTCCCTCCGGCCTCACGACCCGCTCGAAGGCATCCTCCCAGTCGACGGCGTCCCAGTCGCCCACGGGGGCGAGCAGCCCCTCCCGATGCCCGTGGGAGCGTATCCAGCAGAGATCCGGGGTCCACGCCAGCTCCACGGGGTCGGATTCGTTCCAGCCCCAGAGGGCGAAAAAAGAATACTCCGAGCATTTTTCCGGAGTTCTGGCGAAAAGGGAGGAATAGCGCTCCCGGTCGGCGAGAGTCAGTGGAGCAAAAGACAACATTATGCGAAATTCATCCTTCCTGCTGTCGAATTTCAAACTTACAGAACCGTCAAATTTTATGCTGCTATTATACCCTCAATATTTCCGGCCTTCTCATGCTCCGGGTTATTTCGCGCGGCAGGGTCGCGCGATTCTCGCCCCGCGCTTTCCGGCGAGCCTCGAGCGGCGGCGCGGAGGCAGGGCAAAAGCGCAACAAAAAAGCGGCGCCGCGAGGGGCCGCCTTCAAAAACACACGGGCCGTACGGGTTTACTTCTTTCTGCCGGCGCCCTTCACCTTTATCTTAAGAACCTTTTCCTTGAGATCCTTGCCGGGACGGAAGATAGGAACCTTCTTCGCGGGAATCTTCACGATTTTCGACGGATCCTGGGGATTGCGCCCCTCGCGCGCGGCGCGATCCTTCACCTCAAAAACGCCGAACCCGACAAAAGTGCACTTCTCCCCTTTGGCAAGAGCGTTCTCGATAGACTTGAAAACCTCCACCACAACCGGTGTTACGTCCTTCTTTTTTACTCCCAGACCCTCGGCGATACCATCAATAAGTTCAGCCTTTGTCACAACTTACACCTCCAAGCTAAGATTTTTCCTGCATTCTAACAGCCATTACAAAATATGCAAGCCCCTTTTCCGGTTATTAGCGAAGATTTTGAGTATTTTAGTATAAAATAATTCTTAAGACTCACATTCTTTAATTCTTAAGATTCATGTAAACCTGCGTTTTTACATTGACAGTAAATGCGATGGTGTAAGCTACTATAAAATTTCTCGGAAGAATTTTCAGACGACGCGCAAACGGCCGGAATCAGGCAATCGAGGGGTTGAAATTTTCAGTAAACTTTATATGGGGGAACGTTTCATGATAAGCATGTTCGATATTTTCAGAATTGGCGTCGGGCCGTCCAGCTCCCACACGATGGGGCCGATGAAGGCCGGCCGGCGGTTTGTGGACGAGCTGGAGGAGCGGGATCTGCTGAAGTCCGTCGCCCGCGCGGCCGCGGACGTGTACGGGTCGCTGTCCCTGACGGGCAGGGGGCATTGCACGGACAACGCCATCATCATGGGGCTGGCGGGGAGCCTGCCCGAGACGGTCGATATCGACGCCATGCCCGACTTTCTGGCGGCGGTTCGCGAAACGGAGCGTCTTACGCTGAAGAGCGGGAAGGGCGCGTGCCGGGAGGTGGACTTTTTGCGGGACGGAGTTCGCTTCAACGCGGGAAACCTGCCCCTCCACGAAAACGGGCTCGTTCTCCACGCGTTCTCGGGCGACGAAGAGGTGTACTCCAACACTTACTACTCGACGGGGGGCGGTTTTATCGTGGACGCCGCCCATTTCGGACAGGAGGCGGGCGGCGGCGCGGCCGCGAGCGTCCCTTACCCCTTCGGCTCCGGAGATGAGCTTCTGGCGCGCTGCGAGGCCGCGGGGCTCTCGATATCCGCGCTCGTTATGGAAAACGAGCTGGCGCTGCACGGCCGCGGGGAGATCGAGGAATACTTCACCCGGGTGTGGGACGTCATGCGCGCGACGATGGAGCGCGGCATGAGGACGGAGGGCATGCTGCCGGGGGGGCTCCGGATCATGAGGCGCGCCGCGCCGCTGCGCCACTTTCTGGAGGCGACGGACCGCTGCACCGACGACCCGATGAAGGTCATCGACTGGGTGAACATGTTCGCCCTCGCCGTCAGCGAGGAAAACGCGATCGGCGGGCGCGTGGTGACGGCGCCGACCAACGGGTCCTGCGGCGTCGTCCCCGCGGTCCTCGCGTACTATGACCGCTTCGTCGCGCCCCTGACGACGGAGGCCCTGCTGCGTTTCTTCATGGCCGCCGGGGCCGTGGGATACCTTTTCAGGACGAACGCGTCCATCGCGGGGGCGGAGGTCGGATGCCAGGGCGAGGTCGGCGTCGCTTCCTCCATGGCCGCCGCAGGGCTGGTCGAGCTGTGGGGAGGAAGCCCCGTGCTGGTCGCGGGAGCCGCGGAAATCGCGATGGAGCACAACCTCGGACTCACCTGCGACCCCGTGGGCGGCCTGGTGCAGGTTCCCTGCATCGAGCGCAACGCGATCGCCGCGGTCAAGTCGATCAACTGCGCCCGCATGGCCCTGAGGCGGGTCAACCCTCCGCGCGTGTCGCTGGACGAGATCATCGCGACCATGTACCAGACGGGCAGAGACATGAACGCGAAGTACCGCGAGACGTCCAAAGGCGGCCTCGCCGCCATGCTCCGCTGCTGAAGCGCCGAAGGTCGGTCGCCCGGCCTTCCGGCGGCTGTTTTTCCCCTTTGAGTATTATGACTTTACGTATCCCGGATGGTGTAATATTCTCTTTCTGTAAATCCGATTTTTCAGATTAAAATTGCTCATTACAAAACGAAATATGTGGCTGACACGGTATTCGTCGCGGCCGGGTTTTTGCGGGGCGCGGATTTTTTCGCAGGGAGGTGGGTTTATGCGTCTTTTGTTTGTGGACAACTCCGGAGAATCCGAAATTTATTCCCCTCTGGAGCACTGGAAACCGCTTTTTCCGGAGGACTTTCATTGCGTGGACGCCACTCGGGGGGGACTTTCCGGGCTCGACCCGAGAGATTATTCTCACGTGATTCTCTCCGGCTCGGAGAGCTGTACGCTCGATGAAGAGGCATGGATGCTGGAGGAAGAGGGCTTCGTTCGCGCGGTCGTCGCCGAAAAAATACCCCTTCTCGGCAGTTGTTTTGGACACCAGCTGATCGCGAAGACCCTGTTCGGCCGCGACGCCGTCCGGGTGCGCCCCAAAGGGGAGGTGGGGTGGAAGGAAATTCGCGTCGGGGCCGACGATCCCCTCTGGGGCAGGAAGGGAGAGACGCAGTGGGCTTTTCTTTTCCACTACGACGAGGTGGCCTTCGTGCCGCCCGACGGCGGGCAGGTGCTGGCGTCCTCCGACGAATGCGGCATTCAGGGGTTTAAAGTTCGGGACCTTCCGGTCTGGGGCGCTCAGCCCCACTTCGAGATCGGGGTGACGCAGGGCATTCAGCTGCTGAGGGGCGCGCACTGTTCCCCCGACGAGGTTCAGGGGGGCGTTCCTCCGCGGGATACGGGCTTCGTCGTCACGATGATGCGCCGCTTTCTGGAGTCCAGGCCAGGGGCCTGAAGAGTCGGAAGCAGGACGGAACGCGTCTTTGGGAGCCTCCCAGTCTCCGCGGCCCGGCGTTCGAAGTCGATCTCGAGACGCTCCCCGTCGGCGTCCGCATCGCGGTCGTTCAGGAGACGGGATCCCTGAATATAGCCATGGATAATATGACTGATATGACCCGTGCAGCAGACCCGACCGAGCTTCACGGAGAGAACCGCACGGTTACATTCTGAAATCAGGGAGGTATCGCGGATGAATGAGGTTTTGCGCACCATTATGGAACGACGGAGCGTTCGACGGTACAAAGCGGACCCCGTCGGGAGGGAGGACATCGAGACCGTGCTGCAGGCGGCGCTTTACGCGCCCACGGGAGGGAGCGCCGAGCCCTGGCACTTCACCGTCATCACCGACGGACGCGTCATCGGGGACTTCGACGCTCGCGCGCGGGCGGCCATGGCGGAATCGGGCATCGAGCGGATAGAGGCAATGGGAAAGGCCCCCCATTATCGCGTGTTCTTCGATGCGCCGGTCGTCATTCTGGTCTGCGGCGAAAAGGTTCTGCGCCGGACGGGGCGGCACCTCTCGGCCCTCGCGGACTGCAGCGCGGCGATTCAGAACATGCTGCTCGCCGCCGTCTCCATCGGGCTGGGAGGCTGCTGGATAGGGCTGGTGCGCTACCTGTTCGAGCGCGAGCCCGCCTTCATGGCGCCGGACGGGTACGAGCCGCTTTTCGCGCTGACGCTGGGCCATCCGGACGGAATCCCCGAAGAGCGCGCGAAGCGGCGCGAGGGGACGGTGGCCTGGCTGGAGTGACGCCCCTCTCCACCCTTCATTATCCTGCCGGGCGAAGCTGAGACCGGAAATTCAGCTTTCCCGCCGTCTGAATACGGCAATCTGACCATGACGCTCCGGCGCGTGCGTCTATAATCGACATCAGAGAGACGGAGGGAGAGTTTTGGATGGATTAT
>JAITPZ010000151.1 GCA_031289165.1 Synergistaceae bacterium | reverse complement strand
CGCAGAGGCTTTTCCTTCACTCCTGAACTTCTCCCCCTCGCCCTCCGGGATAAGCAGCGAACGGTGAAGAACGATCAGGAATTCAATGCGGGACTCCGACATTTGTCGCAGATTCCCCGAAACTGCACCACGAGCTCCTCGATCTGGCCTCTGACCTTCGGAGCGCCGGGGAAAACGCTCTCCTCCACGGAGATGTCCTGTATCGTTCCGCATCGTGTGCAGATGAAATGCCAGTGATCCAAAAGCATACCGTCGTAGAGGTCGCTCGAGGCGAACTTGTCGAGACGCTTCACGAGCCCCTTTTCCGCAAGGGTCGCCAGCGTCCGGTAGACCGTGTTCAGGGAAATTGCGGGGAGATTCCGGCGTACGCCCTCGTAAACCTGCTCCGCCGTGGGGTGCAGGCGATTCGCGCAGTTTTCGACGATCTCCCTGTAAACGGCGATGCGCTGGTTCGTCATCTTCAGGCCGGCATCCTGAAAAATCCTCTGCACGTCGGCCTGAGTGAGCCGCCTTTCATTCGTTCCGCTGTTCTCGTTTTTTTCATTCGGTTCGTTCATAATCATGGACCCGCTTCACGCTCTGTATGTCGTGCAGGCGACAATGGCGCGCCTTTCATCAAATTTTTGCAAATTCACCTTCGTGGTTCCCTCCCCTCTGACAATCATTGCCAAATGGCAGAAGTCACCCTCTGTCATTTTACTACCTGTTTTCCTGTTTTTCGCATTTCAGCCGGTGAATTTTCTTCAGCGCATAATATTGATGATTGTTAATATCGAAGGAATTTCAGGTTTTGAATACAATGTCCACAACTTAAGAATGAACGCGGTCAATCTTTGGGGCTCCGCCCCAAACCTCGCGAGGGGTCGCGGACCCCTCGACCCCATAAGTTGTTGACATTGGTTTTGAATACTTAAAACAGCCTGTACTGAGGGGCAGGAGATATTCAGTTTTCTGAATCGCTGAGTTCCTTCAATCTTTTTACATCGCCCTGTCGCGGGATGCCGATCAGGATTTTTCGGTGTCGCCCGTCCGTCACGAACTGCAGCCGGCGCGCGTTCGAGCGCGTCCAGTCGCGGTAGCGCCCCTCGAACTCCGGTCGCCAGAGGTGGAGGCGCTGGTTGTCCGAACCCTTCCACGCGGCGTCCGTCGGGTTGTTCGCCTCGAACGGGCCATCCACGAGCGCGGCGGCGAGGCGCGGCAGGTCGGGATGACGAGCCAGCAGGTCCTCTGCTGAATAGCCGCTGTAGATCAGAACGTCGGACACGCCCCCGTCGTTCAGAATCCGAAGCAGCTCCAACAGGGGCTCCGGCTGGTCGAACGGCTCTCCGCCGGAGACGGTCAGGCCCGCGGGGAGCTCCGGGCGCGGTTCCTTAAAATTGAAATCGTTAAAATAAGAAAGAATCCGTTTCGCCAGGTCGTCCACCGGGACGGCGCGCTCGGGAAAGAACTCCCGGCTCTCCGGCGTGATGCAGCCGGGGCAGCGGATCGTGCAGCCCTGGCACCAGACGCCGACCCTCGTTCCCGGCCCCAGGGTGCGGACGGGAAAGTGCAGAAGATGGACCATGAGACCGCACGGGCTCATCCCATTATGAGCTCCCAGCCCTCGGACGTCTCTACGAGGTCGCTGACGGAGTAGAGCTTCCGCTCCCCGTCGTGCAGCTCGCAGAGCCTTCTCGACAGGGGGTTCATGAAGAACGTCTCCAGGTTGCTGCCGATGCCGCGGCCGCCCATGGAGAGGTCCGAGCAGACGAGATCGGCTATCCTGTCGAGCGCGCCGGGCGCGAACCGCACCTCGATGCCGTAGCTGTCGCTCAATCGGAAGAGGATGTTGTCCATCATCCTGTCGAAGATTTTGCGCGCCGTGTCCGCGCGGATGAAGTCGAACACGACGACGTTCCTGCCGATGCGGTTCAGGATCTCCGGCCGGTTGATGCGATATTTGAAGAAGTCGTCGATGGCCCCGCCGATCCTGTCCACGATCTCGGCGTAGGGCATGTCCGGCGTCACCCTGGCGTGCTTCGTGCCGTCGGGAAGCTGCTCGAACATGCCGAGGTTGCTGGTGAACACGATCAGGCTCTCGGAGAAGTACACGGTCTCCCCGCGCCCGGAGGTCAGGCGTCCGTCGTCCAGAATCTGCAGGAAAATGTCGAGGATCTTCGGGTGCGCCTTCTCCACCTCGTCGAACAGGACGACCGAAAAAGGGTTCTGCCGGATGGAGTTGGTCAGCTCGCCCCCCACGTCGTAGCCGACGTAGCCGGGCGGCGCTCCCACGAGGCGCTGGTTCGCGTGTTCGTGCCCGAACTCGCTCATGTCGAAGCGGATGTAGTGCGTCGAAGAGCCGAAGATCAGCTCCGTGATCGCCCTGGCCAGCTCGGTTTTTCCCACACCCGTGGGACCGGCCAGGAAGAGAATGCCCTTGGGACGCTGAGAGAAGCGGGAGAACTGCGCGCCGGACAGGTTGAACCGCGAGCGCTTCAGGATGTCGGACGCGTGGCGCACCGCCGCGGCCTGCCCCATGACGCGGGCCGACAGAAAGCGCTCCGCGCCGAGGACCTTCTCCTTATCGAGCTTTTCCCACATGTTTTCCTGGATGCCCAACTTGTAGCGCCGGATAGCGTCGCCGATCTGGTTGAACGGAAGCCGCTCGTGCCACGCCATCTGGGCGATGGCCGCGATTTCCCCCGCCAGCAGGCCCGTCGTCTGGTCCCGGAAGAGGTTCAGGTTCGCGCGGCGATCCTCCTCGTTCAATGCCTCGTAGCCCGGGATCTTCGGCGACACGGCCTCGACGATGCACCGCCGAATCTCGTTGTCCGGGCGCGGGATGGGAAGCACGCGAATCCGCGGGTTGTCCAGCGTGTACCAGGGCGGCAGGTCGTTTTCCTTGTCCATGATCCAGAAGATGGGATTATAACGGGGCCGTGGCCTCTCCGCGCCGGGGGCCTGAGGCTCCCGGCTTTTCGGCGCGTCCGGCGCGGGCGCGATGCGGGGGACGCCGTCGAGGGACAGGCGGAACATGCGGTAGAAAAACGGCTCCATGTCGTTTTCGCTCAGGTCCTTCAGGCGCGAGGCGAAGCACAGGGCGACGGCCGTGTGCCCGAGAGCGCTCCCGGCCAGCGCAGCGATGATCTCCGCCGCCCGTTCGAGGGTGGCGGGCAGCGTTCCCCCCGCCGCCAGAGGGTGGCCCGTCAGCTTCCGAAACAGCTCCCCGTCGCCGAAAAGCAGGGAAAACCCGGTCAGAGGCTCGTACTTTACCGTCAGCACGGTGCCCCGGTCCGCCAGAAGCTCCTTCAGGTAGTCCGGCAGAGTGAGCGTCGCGACTCCGCCCGCCAGCGGGGCGGGGAACACGTCGTTGACGTTGCCGTAGAGCAAAAATTGAGGCCTGATCGCCAGAAAACGGTCTATTTCCCGCGCCCACTTGGGCCGGTTGAATTCCTCGTCATCAAAACCGTTCATCGCTCACCTCACCTGATTTCACGCGCATTTTCGCGCAGTTTTTCGGCCAGGGTCGGGCGTTTTTTTGCCCTCTTCCGCGCGCCCGTCCGCGCCGCTTTTCGATCGACCACGACCAGAACCTCGCTTTCCTCCGGTTCTCTTCGGAGCGTCACGTCGAGGGGAAGCCCCTCTTCCCTCATCCGGTCGAGGAACCCGTCGACGTCATGGCACCATTTCTGCCCGGTCTCGACGTCCTTCCGGCGCTGATACTCGCCCTCCGCCTCTTTTTCCTTCTCGTCGGCGACGACGCGAACCAGGCGGACGCTGACCTCTCCCTGCCCTCCCGTCCGGATCATGACGCGGTACCCCTCGTAAGGGGACTCCAGATACTGCACGCGGTCCGGCAGCAGAGCGGGGATCTGAAGCGCGGAGGTTTCGTCTGTCGTCTCCGTTTCTTCTTCCATTGCGTCCGTCAGGAGCTCGTAGCCCAGCTCGTCCAGAACGTCGCCCACCTTCTGCGCGAAAAGGGCGTCGGCGATCTCCTCGTTTCGCGAGAAGGCGAAGCGGCAGATGTCCTCGTAAAGGTTCATGAAGGGGGTCCGATCGATGTACTCCCCGCCGCACAGCGTCTCGCAGCGCCGCGCCAGCGCCGCCGCCTCCGGCGCGAAGTCCTTTCCCGGAACCTGCGCGGCCTGCACCAGGGCGTACAGCTCCTCCAGCTTTTCGCGGAAGAGCGTCGTCAGCGCCGTGCGCTCGCGCAACCGGGCGTAAAGCGTTCGAACCTGACGGCGCAGGAGGTTCAGGCGATCGGGGAACGGAGTATCGGCGCTCAGCCCCT
>JAITPZ010000228.1 GCA_031289165.1 Synergistaceae bacterium | reverse complement strand
AAGAAATTATTGGTTGAAAAACCGCCGTATTTAGTCACTGACCTTATAGTCAATCGAATTGCCGATATTGTGGAGAGCCTGGCGAAACTCAGGGCCGACTCGAGTTATGCAGCAAATATGAGGCTTAGAAAAGACAATCAAATCCGGTCGATCTGTTCTTCTCTGGCTATAGAGAACAATACCCTTTCGCTCGAACAGGTTACTGACGTAATTGAGGGTAAACGTGTACTGGGACTTCCAAATGAAATACGCGAAGTGAAAAACGCCTTTCAGGCATATTCTCAAATCGCAACCTTCGAACCGTACAGCGTAGACCATTTCCTGACGGCCCATAACCTTATGATGTCGGGATCAGTGTCTCGCGCTGGGAAATTCCGGGTTTCGGGAGTTGGAGTATTCAACGGCGAAAAACTGATTCATGCCGCGCCCAAAGCGGAGCTTGTCCCCGGGCACATGAAAAATCTTTTTGAATGGGCAAAAACCAGCGGTGCGCATCCCCTTATCAAGAGTTCTGTCATGCACTATGAGATCGAGTTTATTCATCCTTTTGAGGACGGCAACGGGAGGATCGGCAGACTTTGGCAATCAGTCGTCCTGGAAAAATGGAACGCGCTGTTTGCGGGGATGCCCATTGAAACCGTCGTTCATGAACGACAGAGTGAATATTATTCCGCTCTCGCAAGTGCCGATAACAGCGGTGAATCGACGGTGTTTATCGAGTTTATGGTCGCGGCGATTGACGACGCGATCCGCATTCAAATAGAGCACAGAGTCAAGCACGGTGCAGAGCACAGGGTCAAGCATAATGAAGCGTCCAGGCAGGATGATATTTTACTTGCGCTTCGGAGCTGCGCGCTGCCCCGGAAAGACTTGTTCGCGGCTGTCGGCCTTGCCGGAGACACCCGCTCATATCAGAGACATATCGTTCCGTTGATCGAAGCGGGGTTGATCAGTATGACGCTGCCGGAAAAACCCAGCAGCAGACTTCAAAAATACACGCTCACCAGGAAGGGCGAACAATATGCGAAGAAAATCGCAAGGCGTTAATGATGAGTAAGAAAAATATGCCCGCCACGCAGGAAACATCCCTGAGTCTGAATTCTGTTAGAATACCTTTGGCGAAGCGCCGAAATCGGTGAAGGGGGAAGTTGGACATGCGGCTCGATGTCGTTCGAGGCAGGGTGGACAGGTTGAGGGCGCTGATGCGCGAACGGGGCCTTGATGCTCTGACGGTGATGGTTTTCGAGCGCCTGAACTCCGAGGGCTGCCACTATATTTCGGGATTCCGGGGCAGCAGCGCCGCCCTGGTCATCGACGCGGAGCGCGAGCTGCTGATCACCGACGGACGGTACCGGACGCAGGCGGCGATGCAGTCGCCCTTCACTCTCATCGTTCAGGCGGGGCTCCCGGTGTCGGAGTACGTCGCCGGGGTCGTCTCGGAAAACGGCTACAGGAGGGTGGGTTTCGAGGCCGAAAAGGTCTCCTGCGGCATCTTCGAGACGAGCCTGAAAAAGGTTGCCGTGGAATGGAAGGACGCCTCGACGCTGATTCCCTCCCTGCGCCGACATAAGGACGCGGTCGAGGTCGACGCCATCAGGCGCGCCGGGGTCATCGCGCGAAAATCCCTCGACAGGGCACTGAAGGAAGTGCGGGTCGGCATGACAGAGATTGAGTTCGAGAGCCGCCTGCTTTACGAGATAAAAATGGCGGGCGCGGAAAAGGGCTGGGCCCACGACGACTTCATCGTGGTCTCGGGCGAGCGGGGCGCGATGTGTCACGGACGGGCGACGGAAAAACCCTTCGTGCGCGGGGATACGGTGACGCTCGACTACGGGGTGATGGTCGACGGCTATATGTGCGACGTCACGCGCAATTTTGCCGTGGGGGGAGCGCAGGACCGCGCCGCGGAGCTCGATAAAATTCTGGTGAGAGCCCATCGCGAGGCCGTCGCCGTCCTGCGTCCCGGGGTATCCGGCAAAGAGGCGGACGCCGTCGCGCGGAAGCTCATCGAGGACGCGGGATACGGGAAAAACTTCGTCCACGGGCTGGGGCACGGGCTGGGGCTCGAGATTCATGAGGCGCCGCGCCTGTCCCATCTCTCGAAGGACGTTCTTCAGACGGGAGATATCGTCACCGTCGAACCTGGTATTTACATCGAGGGCTGGGGCGGCCTGCGCGTCGAGGACGACTACCTGATCACGGAGGGCGGCGCGGAGTGCCTGACGCAGTCCGACGACCAGCACCTGAGAGTCGTCGGCGAATAGCATCCGCATTTAAATATTTTTTTAAGTTTTTAATAATGGGGTCGAGGGGTCCGCGACCCCTCGGAAAGGGGAAAAATCAATTGACGGGCAGCACGGAAAATCCCGCGCTCGACGGGGCGAACAATCAGGCTTCGGAGGGCGCGGAACAGTCGGAAAACGAAATTCTTCGCCAGAGAAAGGAAAAGTTGCAGCGCCTTCGCGAGGAAGAGGGGTATGATCCCTACGTCGTGGAGAGATGGGACCGCAGGGACACGCTTGAGGAGGTTCGAAAGTGTTTCGACCGCCTGCAGCCGGACGAGGTGGCGCGCGAGGCGAAAATTCAAACGGCCGGGCGCCTGATGACGCTGAGGCGTCAGGGTAAGGCCACGTTTGCGGACCTGGCGGACGAGAGCGGACGTATACAGATTTATTTTCAGTTCAACGAGGTGGGGGAGGAGAGCTACAACTTCCTGAAAAAATGGGTCGATACGGGCGACTGGATCGGCGTCGTGGGATACCCGTGCCGTACCCGGCGCGGGGAGCTGACGATTCTGGTGACGGAGTACAGTCTGCTCTGCAAGGCGCTGCGGCCGCTGCCGGAAAAGTGGCACGGGCTGACGGACACCGAGGTGCGCTACCGCCGTCGCTACACCGACCTGATCGCGAACCCGGAGGTGCGCGACGTCTTTCGCGCCCGCGCTCGCGTCATCAGCTCGATTCGAAAGACCCTCGAGGACCACGGGACGCTGGAGGTCGAGACGCCGGCGCTGTCGATTCTGGCGGGCGGGGCGAACGCCCGTCCCTTCAGATCCTTCCACAACGCGCTGGGGCTCGACATGTTCCTGCGCATCGCGCCGGAGCTTTATCTGAAGCGGCTGGTCGTCGGCATGATGGGGCGCGTCTACGAGATCGGCAAAAACTTCCGCAACGAGGGCATCGACACGATGCACAACCCGGAGTTCACGATGCTGGAGGTCTACTGGTCCTACGCGAACTACGAGGACATGATGGACTTGGCCGAGGAGCTGATCCGCAACGCCGCGAAGGCCGTGGGAGCTCTGCAGATCGAGTGGCAGGGAATTCCGCTGGACCTCGCGCGACCATTCCGCCGCGCCACGATGCTGGACCTGGTGAAGGAGTACTCGGGCGTCGACTTCCGCGCCGTGACCTCCGACGAGGAAGCGCGGAAAATTGCCGCCGAAAAGGGGATCGACCTGAAGGGCGGCGAGAGCCGTTTTGCCGTGCTGAATCTGATGTTCGAGGCGTTCTGTGAGGAAAAGCTCGTGAACCCGACCTTCGTCATCGGCCACCCGACGGAGATCTCGCCCCTCTCGAAGCGCGACCCGGAAAACCCCGACTACACGCACCGGTTCGAGCTTTTCATATGCGGCAGAGAGCTGGCCAACGCCTTCAGCGAGCTGAACGATCCCTTGGACCAGCGCGCGCGGTTCGAGGATCAGCTCAAAAAGAAGGAGGCCGGAGACGACGAGGCCCACGCCTTCGACGAGGACTTCATCAACGCCATCGAGACGGGTCTGCCGCCGACGGGGGGCATGGGGGTCGGCATCGACCGCCTCGTCATGTTCCTGACGAACTCCCGCTCCATCCGCGACGTCATCCTCTTCCCCCTGATGAAGCCGAAGGGTTAGAATTTTTAAATTCGGGGCTTGTCAAATTTGGACGCGGATGTTAGAGTCTTTCGCATAACGAGTTTCTGTGGTTCGATAAAAAGTTGACTGGTGAACGGTGACGTTATGAAAAAGAAAATTTTCGCGGATACTTCCTTCACGAATAAAGGGCTTTGGTGGTGGTGGCGTTAGCCTCCACCTTTGGGTTGCCGTATCCTTAGAATTTTAAAAGGGGCTCCGAGGGTGTAACAGAATACCTTACGGAGCCCTTTTTTTATTTGTATGCAGGACGCGAGGGGCGCAGGTGTGTGATGTGCCTCTCGCGTTTTTTTGTTGAAAACCTGAGGCTCCGCCTCAAGCTCCGCAAGGGGTCGTGGACCTCTTGATCCCGATTATGAAAATTATCGAGAAAAATAAATCCGAGGGGGAAATTTTTATGGAGACGATGCTGAACAGACTCATGTCCGGCGAAAAGCTGGCGAAAGAGGAGAGTGCGACGCTTTTCGACGCGGTCATCAAAGGCAGCCTGAGCGACGTGGAGATCGCGGCGCTGCTGGTGGCGCTGAAACTGCGGGGGGAGACGGCGGAGGAGATCGCGGGGGCGGCGGAGGCGTTGCGCGAGGGGGCGCGCGCGTTCCCGAGACCGGATTACGCCTTCGCGGACATCGTCGGGACCGGCGGCGACGGGGCGAACACCATCAACATTTCGAGCGCCGCCAGCTTCGTCGCAGCCGAGGCGGGGCTGCCGGTGGCCAAGCACGGCAATCGGTCGGTTTCGTCGAAGTGCGGGGCCGCCGACCTGCTGGAGCGCTTCGGCGTGAAGCTCGACATGTCCCCGGCGACGGCGCGCGGGATGCTCGACGAGCTGAGGGTGACGTTCCTTTTTGCGCCGCACTATCACAGCGGCATCCGGCACGCGATGCCCGTCAGAAAGGCCCTCGCCACGCGGACGATGTTCAACGTCCTCGGGCCCCTCATCAATCCGGCGCGGCCCTCCATCATGCTCGTCGGGGTCTACGACCCGTCGCTCTGCAACATCGTGGCCGAGACGCTGCGGCTGCTCGGGTGTGAGCGGGCTCTGGTGGTGAACGGCCTCGGGCTGGACGAGATCGCGACCCACGGGGCGACGAACGCGGCCGAACTCGTGAACGGGGAGATCGTCGAGAGGAACTTCACCCCCGCGAATTTCGGAGTGCGGGAATTTCCCCTCTCGTCCATCGTCGGCGGAAGCCCGGAAGAAAACGCTGCCGCGATCCGCTCCGTTTTGAGCGGCCGCGGCAGCGAGGCCCACGAGGCCGCCATATCGGTCAACGCGGCCGCCCTGCTCACGCTGGGGGGCATAACGGAAAACTATCGGGACGGTTTTGAACTCGCGAAGAGCGTGTTGAAGAGCGGCAGGGCTCTGGAGCGGCTCGAAAAATTCGCCGCTCTGTCGAACGCGCCGGAAGAAATCAGGGAGGGGATAAGCCGTGTCTGTGCTTGATGAAATTGTGGGACGTAAACGCGTGGACGTCGAGAAGCGCATGGAAAATATCCCCCATTCCGACCTGCTGGAGAGGGCCGTTCCGACGTCCCGCCGTTTCGGGGCGGCGCTGCAAAAACCGGGTTTTCGCTTCATTCTGGAGTGCAAGAAGGCGTCTCCGTCGGAGGGGTTGATTCGGAAAAATTTCAACATCGCGGAGATCGCGGGCGTGTACAATGACTTCGCCGACGCCGTGTCCGTTCTGACGGACGAACCGTACTTTCAGGGGAGCCTCGAAATCCTGCGGTCAGCCCGTGAAATCCTGGACAGGCCGATTCTGGCGAAGGATTTTGTCATCGGGCCCTACCAGGTGACGGAGGCCCGTCTTTACGGGGCGGACGCCGCACTTCTGATACTCTCGATTCTGGACGACGAGACGTACAGGCTCTGCGCGGCCGAGGCGCAGCGGCTCTCCATGGACATCCTGACGGAGGTGCACGACGAGGCGGAGCTGGAGCGCGCGATCAGGCTGGGCGCTAAAATTATCGGCATCAACAATCGGAACCTCCGGACGCTCGGGGTGGACCTCGACGTCTCCGCGCGCCTCATCGACCGGGTGCCGCCCGACAGGATCGCCGTCTGCGAGTCGGGCATCGGTTCGCACGGGGATATTTTGAAATTTCGCGGCCGCGCGCGCGTTTTCCTTGTCGGCGGGGCCCTCATGAAGTCGGACCGGCTCGACCTCGCGGCGCGCCGCCTGATTCACGGCGGGGTGAAGGTGTGCGGCCTCGCCTCGCCGGAGGATGCGAAGAAGTCCTGGGCGTCCGGCGCGGTTTTCGGCGGGCTGATTTTCGCGCAGGGCTCCCGGAGATGCGTCGACGAGGCCCGGGCGCGGGAGATTCGCTCCTCCGTTCCCCTTCCGATGGTGGGCGTGTTCGTGAACGACGAGGTTCGAAAAATTACCCGCATCGCCTCGGACCTGGAGCTTTCCGCCGTTCAGCTTCACGGGGAGGAGCCCGGGAAATTCATCGACGAGCTGCGCGGGGCGCTGCCGAAGAGCTGCGAAATATGGAAAGCGGCGGGAGTGCGGGAGCGGAACAGGGAACAGGATCGGAAAAAGGTTCCCGTTATGGACGTTCGGGCGGACCGAACGCTCTTCGATACTTTTTCGGAAAACTCGCGGGGAGGCACGGGAAAAACTTTCGACTGGTCCCTGCTCGACGGACTGGTCGACAGGTCGAGGGTCATTCTGGCCGGAGGCGTGGATCCCGGCAACGCGCGGCGCGCCTCGGAACTCGGCTGCTTTGCGCTGGACGTGAACTCCGGAGTGGAATTTCCCAATTCTCCGGGAAGGAAAGATCACCATAAAATCGAAACGCTGTTTGAAACCCTGAGAGGTGGAATTTGAATGCAGATCGCAAAAGGAGCTTTTGGAGAGTTCGGGGGAATGTTCGTTCCGGAGATACTCGTGCCGACGCTGCTGGAGATGGAGCGGGCTTTCGAGGAGGCGCAGGCCGATCCTGCCTTCGGAGCGGAGTTCAATGGGCTGCTGAAGGAGTACGCGGGTCGCGAGACGCCGCTCTACAGGTGCCGGAACCTGGGCGCCGGGACGAAGGCGAAGATTTATCTGAAGCGCGAGGACCTTCTGCACGGGGGGGCACATAAGACGAACCAGGTTCTGGGTCAGGCGCTGCTCGCCCGCCGCATGGGCAGGACCCGCCTGATCGCCGAGACCGGAGCCGGCCAGCACGGCGTGGCGACGGCGCTCGCGGGCGCGCTTTTCAAAATGAAAACGCGGGTCTACATGGGATCGAAGGACATGGCGAGGCAGGCCCCGAACGTGTTCAGAATGAGGCTGATGGGGACCGAAGTCGTGCCGGTGGAGACCGGAAG